>CAUZAY010000008.1:0-31053 GCA_963577695.1 Vicinamibacteria bacterium
GTGGGCAGCACCACCACACTGTCGCGTCCCTGCAGGTTGGCGTCGATGGCGGCCCGCTGCAACGGTCGGAACTCGCGATAGCCCCAATAGCGGGTCAGTGCATCGTGCAGCCGGGCGTCGTGTTCGGCCGATGGCAGCTCAGGATGGGTCACGGTAGGGCTATCTAGCAAAGACCTCGCCGCGCCGTGATGGCGGCCGACAGCCATCGCCGCGGCGACGAGATTGAAAAAATGCAACGACCTCAACCGGAGGCCGTTGCGGTAATTGCGACACAGGCGAGGCGAGACTACGCCGGTCCAAGCCCGGCGGCCCGGCGCCACGCGACGACCTGTCCGAGATGATCCATCTCATGTGACGTCATGATGTACGCGACCATGGCGCCGACGGTCGGAAAGTATGATCGGGTTTTCTCGTTGGGATGCTCGGCGTCGAGCACCGCGGCATCGACTCCGGGCAGCGCCGCCTTCCACGAATTGTGCACCTTCTCGAGTTCGGCGATCAGCTCGGCCTTGGTGGGCTGGCCGGTCGCGTCGCTGCTCGGGGTCCCCCCTGTCTTGAACAGGTCGGCCCATCCTTCAGGAGCATCCGGTTCGATGCCGATCATCTCCCCGACGCCGTGGGCGGACATGATGAGATGCCCGAGGCTCCAGGTGGGGTGGTTCACGAGGCCGGCCGGCTGGGTGCACATCAACGCGTCGGGGATGTCACCGACGAGCCGTTTGGCATTGTTGAGTTGAAGGTCATAGGCGTGCAGCATGTGAGTGAGCATAGGTTGTCAGTTTCTCCTGTGCGCCGATGGTGACCGGCGAGTCCGTGATCTACGCATCGTCGTGGGTAGACCGGCAAACAGTGATTATAGTGGGTGACGGGCTTCGCTGGTCAGGGCTTGCAGAACCCGACCGGAGCAAGCACACTGATAGGCTGACCGAAGGCTTGGAGGTGGATGTGTCACGTTTTCTGGTGCTGACCGCAGCACTGCTGTTTCTCGCGCTGGCTGGACCGGCCGCCGCACAACGCCCCGATTTCTCCGGCATGTGGACGCTGGACGAGGGCGCTACTGAGCTGACGCCGCCGGCGTTCAGTGGCGGTCGCGGCGGCGGCGACACGGGTCGCTTGTTCATCACGCACGCCGCCAATGGCACCGTCGTCATCGGCGCCGAAACCAACGGTGTGAAGGCTTGGTCGTTTTCGCCGGGCCGAGGAGAGCTCAGGATTCCAGTGGGTCGGGACACGTCGATGCTCGCCTCATCGCAGTGGGATGGGGACAGACTCGTGGCCGAAGGGACTCAGGGCGACATGAGCATGCGCGAAGTGATGTCCCTGAGCGCCGACGGCAGCATCCTGACCATTGAGGTGACCACCACCACGCCCGACGGTGAGACCCGCAACCGACTGGTCTACACCATGGCGCCTCCGGTGGGGCCGTGCAAAGCGTGGGCGATGCCCTGCAAGGACTTTCCGCAGGGCACACCGTAGGACTCATCCGAGACGACACACACCATGCGACATTCGAGATCCGCGCGGCTGACCGGTTCGCTGCTCCTGCTGTGGCTCGCCTCGCCGTTATGCGCCAATGCCCAGGAGGGCGAATGGCGGCAGTGGGGCGGACCTGACGGCGACTTCAAGGTGGAGTCCCCCGGTCTCGCGGAGACGTGGCCCGAGACCGGCCCGCCGGAACTATGGAGCCGCCCGTTGGGGGCCGGCCACACGTCGATTCTCGTGGCCGACGGACGCCTCTTCACGATGTACCGCGAGTCCGGGGCGGGTGGCGGCGAGCCGTGGACGCCGAGCGAGAGCGTGATCGCCATGGACGCCGCCAGCGGCGACACCCTGTGGGAGTACTCCTATGCGTCGAAGAATCAGGATTTCGACCAGGGAGCGGGTCCCCATGCCACGCCGCTGCTCATCAACGACCGTCTGTTCACGATGGGAAGCAACAAGGAACTGCACGTCTTCAACCCGGAGACCGGCGAGCTGCTCTGGTCGAAGAACCTGATTACCGACTTTGGGGCCCCGCCGCTGCTCATCCGGTCGATGATCAAGCCGGGCTCGGGCATCACGCCAATCCCTTACAAAGACACGATTCTCATGCAGGTCGGCGGTCCCGGGCAGTCGGTGATGGCGTTGCGCCAGAGCGACGGTGAGGTCGTGTGGAAGAGCGGCAGTTTCCTGGTGTCTCACGCACCAGTGGGCCTGATTACCGTGGCCGGCCGGCAACACGCCGTGGTGTTCGCAGGCCAAGGTGTCTTCGGGATGGATCCCGATACCGGCGAGGTGCGGTGGGCGCACGCCCACGACGCCGGCAACGATTTCAACTTCCAGATTCCGATCTACGACGAGGCCAACGGTGTGTTGTTCTTCTCGTCTGGATACATCGGCGGCAGCCAGGCGATCAGGCTGGTGCCCGACGGCGACCTCGTGCACACCGAGCTGCTCTGGGACGACCGCCAGTTGCGCTTCACCTTCCTCAACGTCCTCAAGATCGGGGATTTCATCTACGGCACCAACGGTCAGGGCGCAACCGCGATTCTGACCGCGACCCACATGGAGTCTGGCGAAACCGCGTGGCGCGAGCGCGGCTTCAGCCGGGCCAGTATGGTCTACGGTGACGGCAAGGCGATCTTGATGGAAGAAGATGGCGATCTGTCGCTGGTGCGGCTGAGTCCCAACGGGCTCGAGGCGCTCGCCACGACCCCGCTGTTCGCGACCCGCACGTGGACCGTACCGACCCTGGTGGGGACCACCCTGTATGCTCGCGACCGTGAGCGGATCGTGGCCCTGGACCTCGGCCGGCGATAGTTCGGCGTTCGGACTTGGCGGAGCCCCGCGCCGGTCACGGATCACTAGCGCGGGTCGGCCGTCAACACCGGGTCGACCAGGACGTGGGCGTCGTCCGCCGGTCGGTCATCGCTGTCGTAGAGTGTGGGTGCGCCGCCGCCCCACCAGTTGTGCTCGGCGGTCATCCGCATCGGAGGCGCCCGCATCGCGCCTCTCTCGTTGTCGATGAATCGATTGTGACCGCGGCTGCCCAACGCCCCCCCTCCAAGGTCCACCGTCACCGCATGTCCATCGCCCCCGCCACGATTGTTCAGTGTGAACGCGTAGCCGGTCGTGCCAATGATGTCGCTGCCTTCGACGAGCAGCGTGGTGCTGCCGCCGCTGTCAGGGACCCCCTGGAGGTTCAGCGAGATGCCGCCGCCGCCTTGTCGTGGATCACCGCCGATGATTCTGGTGTTCCTGATCTCATACGACAGTTCCGAATTCGTGCCGGAGTTCGAGAACTGAATCGGGTCGGTGACCGAGTTTTCGATGACGCTATCGACAATCTTCAGGGTCAGCTTGCAGCCAGTACACCAGTTCGCTTCGTCCGGTCGAGGCGCCCCGAACATGTAGGCCTCGATGGCCGTATTCGATTGGTTGCCCTCCTGTTGCGTGTTGTCGAACCGGTAGTTACGGACGAGCATGACCTGTTCCGACTGACCCATCAGATAGGGAATGATGCTGTCCGAGTTTCTCTCCCCCCGGCCGATGTTGTCGGCGGTCGAATCCAGGATGACGGTTTCCACCCGGCTGGTGTGCTGCGTGCGTACGAAATAGGCGCGGCCACCGAGGTTTGAGAAGTCGTTGCGTTGAAACTGGTAGTGGCCACGACTCTGACCCGACTGGAAGACCCGGATGGCCCCGAGGTCTTCGCCTTCGGAAAAGCTGCTGTCTTCGACCGTGACCCCGTCGATGGTCCCCTCGGCCGCATCAAAGCTGATGGCACACACCAGTCCGCGTTCGTCCTCGATGTGTTCCGCCGCGTGGCCAGTAAACGTCGCGTGATGGATGTACGCGCCGGAGTAGTTGGTGCCGGCTCCGGAAATGGCGGCGTGGCCCATGTTCATGAAATGGATACCGGCCACTTCGTTCTGTGCGGACAGCCGCACTATGATGCCGCCCGGGAGCGGGGTCGAGTTGGTCAGTCGCACACGGTCGGCCGCGTGTTCGAGGAGCTCGTCGTCGTCGCCAACGCCGATCAGCTTCTGTCGCGGCTTCAGCGTAATGCCGCCGTCCATCACCGCGCCCCGGTCACTGGCCAGCAGAAAGATCGTGTCGCCGGCGGCCGACGCCGCTTCCGCCTGAGACAGCGAGCCGAAGGGAGCGCGTCGAGCCCCGTCGCCGTTGGGTCCGGCGTCAGCCGAGACGTAGAACGTGTGGCGTGGAGTGCGGTTCGGGATCTGGCCATGAGCGGGCGAGCACGAAGCCAGCCACAGGGTGAGCAGACACAGCGACGGCATGATCCCGCACGAACATTGACATCTCATGGGTCATTCTCCGGTTGCGAGCGCCGGTGACGGCGTTGTCAACCCTGCACCGTCAATCATGCACGAGAGGATGCCAGTGGTTCAATCTGGACCGTCGGCTGACCGGAAACCTAGATATCTACACGGCCGGTGGCGTCACCCAACGACTCCACCTCGATCCCCATATGGGAGAGCATGGTCACGAACAGGTTGGCCATCGGGGTTTCTGGCGCGTAGGAGATGTGTCGACCCTGTGTGATCCGCCCTCCAGCGCGACCGGCGAGCAGCGTCGGGAGGTCGTGGTGGTGGTGGCGGTTGCCGTCCGAGATGCCGGCCCCATAGACCACCATCGAGTGGTCCAGCAGCGTGCCGTCGCCGTCGTTGGTCGTCGAGAGCCGTTCCAGCAGATGGGTGAACTGTTCGACATGGAAGCGGTTGATCTGGGTGATCTTCTCGATCTTTCCGGCGTCACCACGGTGATGGGTCAACCCGTGGTGAGCCTCTGAGACCCCGGCCTCTTCGTACACCTTGTTGCCGAGTTCGAGCCCGACCATGAAGGTGATGACGCGGGTCATGTCCGTCTGGAAGGCGACCGTCATCAGGTCGAACATCAAGCGCGCATGCGCGATGAAACTTTGCGGGACGCCGGGTCTGGGGCGCACCAGCTCGGGCGGCGCGACATCGGCGGCCTGTTCGGCCTGGACGATCCGTTTCTCGATGTCTCGCACTGAGAACAGATACTCATCCAGCTTTCGTCGGTCGGTGGCGCCGAGCGTGCCCTGTAGCGTCTTGGCCTGGTCCAGCACGAGATCGAGCACGCTCTGGTCGTAGGCGGCCCGCCGGGCGCGGCGTACCGGGTCGGGATCGAGATCAGCGGTGCCGAACATCCGTTCGAACACGGCACGCGGGCTGGTCTCCTGCGGCATCGGCGCCGACGGCGTCCGCCACGAGATGGTGTTGCTGTAGGCGCAGCTGTAGCGGCCGTCGCAATTGCCGCCGTACAGCCCTTCCTCGCACCCGAGCTCCAGCGAGGGAAAACGAGTCTGGCCACCGATGTGCTGTGCAGCAACCTGGTCCACCGAGACGCCGGCCTGGATATCGGCCCCGGCCGTCTCCTTCGGATGTGCGCTGGTCAGATAGCTGGCACCCGCGCGCGCATGGTCGCCCGGGCCGTCGCCGTGCGCCCGGCCACCGTCTTGCATCAACCCCGACAGGATGGAGAACTGGTCCCGATACCCCGCAACAGGCTGGAGAATTCTGGGGAACTCGGTCGGCAATGGAAACGCGCCGTCGAGCCCGGGGACGGTCCACCCGTCCATGATGATGCCGTTCGGGACATAGACGAACGCCATCCGTGTCGGCGAGGCGGCGTGCACCTGCGCGGCTCGGGCGAACGCGGGCACCATGGCATCGAGAAATGGCAGCGTCAGCGTGGCGCCAAGCCCCTTGAGGACGGCGCGTCTGGGCAGATGTCGGGAAGAAATCATCGTCAGTGTCCTTACTCAGGGCGGCGCATCCTGAACGGCTGGCTCTCGACCACGCCCAGGACGAGGCTGGAGAATCGGTGGTCGGCGGCGGCGACCAGTTGCGTGATGGTGTCGACGGCCTCCGTATCATAGGCCTCGAGCCCGCGCCCCAGCGCGTAGGTCAGCAGCTTCTCGGTCAGATTCTTCGTGAACGCGTCGTGCTGGCTCCGCAGAATACCCTTGAGCTCGAGTGAGCCACGGAACGTGGTGCCGTCTGGCAACGTGCCGGAGTCGTCGATCTCGAACGGTCCGTCATGCGTGCGCCAGGCGCCGGTCGCGTCATAGCGCTCCAGCCCAAACCCGATCGGGTCGATCTGGTCGTGGCAGACCGCGCACGTCACGTTGGCGCGATGTTCTTCGAGTTGGGCCCGCAGCGACACAGTGCTGCCGACCGCCGCCACATCGAGCGGCGGCACGCCGGCGGGTGGGTCGGGAGGCGGGGCACCGAGCAGGTTCTGCAGCACCCATTTGCCGCGCAGCACGGGCGACGTGCGAGTCGGATACGACGAGACGGTCAGAATGCTGGCCTGGGTCATCAGCCCGCTACGCTGCGAGCCGTCTAGCTCTACCCGTTGAAACGCTTCGCCGGTGACGCCGGTGATGCCGTAGTGGTGGGCAAGCGGGCCATTCAGAAAGGTGAAGGGTGCGTCGATCAGGTCGAGCAGGCTCCGGTCTTCGCGGATGATGGCGCCAAGGAAGAGATCGGTCTCGCGTCGCATTGCATGACGCAGTTCATCGTCCACCGCCGGGAACCGGGCCGGGTCCGGTTTTGCCCGATCCAGATTGCGGAGCTGGAGCCATTGTTCGGCGAACGTGTCAACCAGCGCCGCTGCGCGCGGGTCGGCGAGCATACGCCGGACCTGTGGTTCGAGCACGTCGGGGCGCCCCAGCTGGCCCGTGTCGGCCAGGCCGAGCAACTCGTCGTCCGGCATGTCGGCCCACAGGAAGTAGGACAGCCGTGACGCGAGTTCGTGGTCACTGATCGGGTGGGCGGCGGCATTGGCGTTGTCCGACGCCGCCCCTGGGTCACGCTCGATCCTGAACAGAAAGTGCGGTGAGAGCAATACGGCCTGCACCGCGACGCGCACGCCCTCTTCGAACGAGTCGCCGGCATCTTGGGCCTGGGTGATCAGCCCGGTCAGACGTTCCACTTCGTGCGCCGCCACTGGACGCCGATACGCCCGGCGGGCCAGATTCGTGACGATCTCGCCGGCGCAACTCTCGTCATGGGCGCCCGGCGGATGACGACAGATGAATATCTGTTCGTAGCTCGCCGGAGGGGCCGGGCTCACCTTGAACGGTCCGACGATATCCAGATAGTCGATATACATCACGCGCCGGCCGTCCGGCAGCATGTTCTCGCGCGGGTCGACGATATCGGCGATATGGGGGTATGACACCCGGAAGTCGTGTTCGCCCGCTTCGACCGGCACCCGGGTCACGAGCTCTCCACGCTCATACCCGAACGCGTTGACGCCCTCGATGATCGCATCGTCGAAGACCTCGCCGTCGAGGGTCGCCACCACCGGTACCGGCGGCGCCGCCAGCCGCATCTCCTCCAGGAACTGCTCAGGCGGAAGCGGTGGTGCGTCGCGAGCACGGCGTGGCGCGCCCTCTGGTCGGGGCGCCCGCTGGCGATAGTTCGCCACCCGGAAGCGCAGCTCGTACTCGGCCGTCCAGGGAAACAGGTGCGAGCCGTACAGGGCGCCGCGCATCGAATAGGGCAGGGTGTCGGCGTTGTCCAGGGTCCCGTCGGCGTCGTGCGACCGACGCGCCATGTAGTGCGCGAGCTGGAACGGCTCGTCCGGCAACGGTGGCCCGAACACGGCATCGCGCGAGAGACTGCGAGCGGCCGAGATGTATTTCTCCATCAGCAGGGGCGAGATGGATAGGACGTCGCCGTTGTTGTCGAACCCGTAGCCTGAGTCGTCGGCGGGAAACTCGTCGGCGGGGCTGCCGTGCACGCCCAACAGGCTCCGAACGGTGTTGTTGTATTCCGTCCGGTTGAGTCGGCGGGCCGTGACCCGGCCAGGGTTTGGCGCGCCCTCCGCTGGCGTGACCCCGGATAGCCCATCAGCCCAGGCGAGCACTTGGGTGACGGCGGAATCCGAAGGCTGCGGACGTCCCCGGGGCGGCATTTGGTCCGCCCGGAGCCGTTCCGCCACCCGGTGCCACAGCCCCGAGGCGCCCCCGGCGCTCGTACCTGCGAGGAACGGTTCGAAACTCAGATCAGCGGTCTGCAGATCGTCATTGTGACAACTGATGCAGTAGTCGCGCAGGAGTGGTCCGACGTGTTCCTCGAACCCGGGCTGGCTGCCAGCCGATGGCGAGGGCGCCTGTCCGGATAACGTGACCGGGGTCATCGCCGCAACGACCGCCAAGGCGAGCCCAGGCCAAGCTCGCCCGCGTCCAGGACGCGCGCGTGACGTGCTGAAGAGGGCCTCCACCCAGCTGTCCTATCGATTCGCCCGCTGCCGGTCCAAGGTCTCCACGTCCAAGGTGAACGACAACGGCACGGAGACCGGATCGAAACACAGCTTGTCGTCGCAGGCCTGATAGCTGAGCGTTCCCGACAGTGTGACCGCGTCCAACTCTTTCAGTGCCTCTTCCGCCTCGGGTTCACCAGAGACGACGGCCTCTTGCAGCAACGTGAAGGGCTGTTGATACACCGGCACCCGTTCGTCGAGTGGTTCGAAGTGATAGATCTCCGAGGCTGGAAACTCGACCGGCTCGAAGCGGATGTGTGGCACCGGGTCGATCGTGAGTCCAATCACGCGGTAACCCATCGCTTCGGCGCCCGGCGCGTAGAGGTGGATCCCTTCGTTCGGTTCGATGTCGACGGCCAGCGAGAACTTCGTGCCGACGGTGAGGTTCGAGTTGCTCGGATAGGCGGTGATGTTCATGTGGGCGGTGGACCCTTCGATCGCCGCAATTGGCGAGAGTCCGTTGCCCAACTTGAGCATCATGTTGGCGGTGGTGTTCCGCTCTCGGTAGAACTCCTCGAAGAAGCGTGACGTGACGCGTCCCTGGGCATCCAGCATGAAGGTGCCTGGGAACGGGGTGCCGACAATATTTTGGCTGGCCCCGAACACCGAGACATACTGCCTGGTGTCCGCCACAACAGCCGGGTCGTCTTTGTTGGGTCCGACCGCTTCGGCCGCGACCGTATTCAGGATGCCGAATTCCGTGATGACGGCGGAGTCGTCATCCGACAACAGAGGAAAGCTGATGCCGCGGCGCTGCGCGAAGTCGGACAGGGCTTCTTCGGAGTCGTAGCTGATCGCCGCCACGCCGAGACCCTGACCTCGCAGCTCTTCCGCCCGGTCTTGCAGCTCCACGAGCTGCGCTTTGCAATACGGTCACCAGTCGGCTGACCGGTGAAACAACAGGATCGCGCCGTTCGGTCCCAGAATCGACTTGAGCGTCCGCTCCCGCCCGTTCTGGTCCGGCAGCGTGAAGTCGGGTACAGATTCGCCCACCTGGGGGCCGAGTGAAGCGACGTTGACGGGGGTTCTTGATTGCATCGCGTGGGTCGGGAATCCCAGCATCATCGCCGCCAGCACCGTGTAGAGAGCCGCTTTCCAGCACTGCTGTCTCATAGTGCCGAATCCTACCATGCGGGTGCCGCCGGCGTTCGCCTCTGGGCCGGCACCCGACACGGCTATTCCTCTTCGGAGCGGGCCTCGACGTGGGCCTGGGTGTCGTCATCGAGGTCGAGCGTCACGGTGAGGGTGATGGGCCGGCAGCAGACCTGGCAGTCTTCGATGTATTCCTGCCGGGGCACCGAGCGGTCGATGAAGACCTCGAGGTGCTCGCCGCAGTAGGGGCATTGAACGGTATGTGTGTCCATCTCACTAGGAATCAACGGCGGTGAGGTGAGAGCCGAACGCCGATGGGGTTCTATAATTCGCCCCGGAGGTCGAATCGACTATGAGAACGGCACAGAAACTGACGCTCGACGATGCGCGAGTGATGATGGCCGCCGCCGAAGCCAAGGCGGTGGAAATCGGCGTGGACATGGACATTGCGATCACTGACGACAACGGCAGTCTGCTGATGTTCCATCGCATGGATGGTGGACGGATCACCAGCATAGACGTCGCGATCAGCAAGGCGTTTACCGCTGCCGCCGCGCGCAAGTCGACCCGTGACTACGGCGTGGCGGGCGCAGCCGGGGGGCCCGCGTTCGGCATTCACACCAGCAACCAGGGCCGTTTCATGATTGTCCCTGGCGGGCTGCCGGTGTTCGTCAACGACGAGATCGTGGCTGGTATCGGGTGCAGCTCTGGTTCGCCAGACCAGGACGAGGTAGTGGCCCAAGCTGGTCTCGACGCCCTGCTGGCCAGCCTGGCCTCGTAGCGGTCCTCCTGATGGGGGGAATAGTCAGGGTGACTGAGCGGCTCAGAAACTGTAGCCGTCCGGCGAGTATGCGACGGCCCCGGGGAAGTAGACGTTCTCGATGATGGATCGCCCCATGTAGACGGGTGACGTCGCGGTCCTGTTCTGAGCCAGGGTTCGCATGAACGCGTCCTCGTCCTTCGGGGCTGGGATGCCCACCTCGAGGCAGGTGCGGACGATACCGGCCATCTCTTCGGGTTCGTCCCGTTGCGGGTAGTGGCCCGCCGTCGGCAGGAGCCAGTAGCTGCTCTCCACTGGCCTCTTGTCGAGGTAAGTGTTCCAGATGTGATTGCCGATGCGTGGCGGGTTCGGTGTGTCCCGAAGCCCCCAAATCAAGGCTGTTGGGACCGGGCTCTCGCGCAGATTGTCCAGCCAGCGGTACTCATTGGCCGCCCGCTCCAGTAAGTATTTTCCAACGTAGAAGCGCGCGCCGATCCCGTCGTTGAACGCTTGGATGTCAGCATTGGCGACCTGCTGGGGCGTGCCTTCCGTCACTCGGGGCCGGGCCGGCCGCTCCGGGGCCACCGTTCCCAGCATGTGGCCGAGACGCCCGCCTTCGGGTGCCTCTCTCTGGTACCGGCCCTGGCCGAGGTTGGTCAGGGGGAGGAAGAGGCCGCCATTGGAAATGAAGTGGTAGGTGATCTCGTATGCCTTCTGCTCGCTTGCCAGGTAGTTGCCCAACAAGGCGAAGCCGACGCTCCCGCCGCGATCGTGGGTCAGGAGATGAAACCGAGACAGCCCGACGATCTCCCGCACGAAGTGGTCGACGAGCATCGCGTCGTCCTCCAGCATGTACGAGTAGCCGTCCTGAGGCTTGTCCGAAAAGCCGAACCCGGGGAAGTCGAGGACGGCGACGAAGTAATCCTCTTCAAGGAAAGAGATCATCTCCCGGAAGTCAAAGCTGGACGTGGGATAGCCGTGGAGCAGCACAAGCGCCGGGTTGGAACGGTTGCCAAAGGTCCGGTAGAAGACCTGCACTCGACGGCCTTGGTTGTTGCGGGTTGTCGACGTCCACTCGAAGTACTCTCCGTCGCGGTGCCATGCCTCTGCGAGAGGGGAGTAGAACGTGAAGTCGGCCTGGGCCTGCGAGCCGAGGACGGTCCCCCTCGCGTAGCCCTGAGCGTTGCCGAGTGCACGTCGACCGTAGGCGGGGTTCACCAGGGCCGGGCTCACAGCCGCGAGCTTCAAGAATGATCGTCTATCCATGGCACCTACCTCCTGCTCACGGCTGACCGTCGTCTGACACGGGGGAGTGGGGCTACTGCTGCTCGCGCGCGGCCAGTAGCCGCTTGAAATCCTTGCCGAGGTCTTCGCCGAGGGTGGTGTCGGCGCCGAGCCGTTCGAGGATGCGGCCCACCTCTTCCTGCGTGTAGAAGGAGCCTGAGCGGTACTCGCCCTTGGCCGCCACCATCCACGGTGTCTGGCCCCGCGCGTTGACCGCGTCGATGTTGGCGTCGCGGTCCACGAGGAACGGAACAAGGCTGGTGCCACCCAGGTAGACGGCGCCGTGCAGAGTGGTCTGGTCGTAGTCGTTGGTGGCGTTGATGTCGAGCCCGAGATCCAGCAGGTAGGTCACCGTCTCGAGCGCCGTTTCCTGCAGCGCCAAGTTGTCGCCGAACCAGCGGCGGCCGTACTTGTCGGCGCCGTCCACGTAGTC
This sequence comes from Vicinamibacteria bacterium, assembly GCA_963577695.1. GTDB lineage: Bacteria > Acidobacteriota > Vicinamibacteria > Vicinamibacterales > UBA8438 > UBA8438. The sequence continues at coordinate 11,868 of CAUZAY010000008.1, forward strand.
GGCCCCGGCCGCGACCATCAACGCCGTGGTGCCGTCCTTGGCCCGAAGCATCGGATCACCGCCAGCGTCCACCAGGATGCGCATGATCTCGAGATCGCCAACGCTGGCGGCGAGGAAGAACGGCGTTGCCCCGATGTTGGAGGGTGTCAGTCCGTTGTCCTGGTTGATCCGCCGCGAGACGAACGGCAGCCGCTTGTCGAGCCTGGCATTCGGGTTGGCGCCACGCTCGAGGAGCGCGGTGACCACCCCCGGCATCATCCGTTGCACCGCGGCATGAAGCGCGGTGCGCCCGGCGCCGGCATGATTCGGGTCGGCGCCACGTTCCAGCAGGAAGAGCGCCATCTCGGCGTGCTCGCTGTCAATGGCCACCAGCAGCGCGGTCGCCTCGGTGTCCTCCACGAACCGGGTCCGGGCGTTGGTGTTGCCACCAATCCCGTCCGGAGCCGACTCGTTCACGTCGGCACCCGCCGACAACAATAGCCGGGCCGCCTCGATGTTGCCCTGCTGTGCGGCGAACAGGAACGGGGTGAAGCGATTCGTGGAGCGCGCCGACACGGACCCGCCCACCTCGAGCAGCACCCGTGCGACCGGCGTGTGGTTCTCGGCGATGGCTCGCATGAGCGCCGTCTGGCCCAATGTGGCCTCGACCGTGTTGGGGTCGGCCCCGGCCGCCAGCAGGCTGCGCACCACCTCCAAGTTGCCGACCCGCGCCGCGGTCATGAGGGGGGTTTCGCCGTTGCCGCGGGCCAGGTTGGCGTCGGCTCCGGCCGTCAGCAGTATCTGAACCACCGGGAGGCTGCCGTTGAGACAGCCCAGGGCCAGGGGAGTGGTGCCGTGATCGTCCACGGCGTTCACCGCTGCTCCCGTGTCGAGCAACAAGGTGACCAGCGCCGCGGCGTCGCGGTGTGCCGCCCAATGGAGCGCGGTCGTACCGTCGCCATACCGGCTGTTCGGATCGGCACCGGCGGTCAGGAGACGGCGGACCGTGGCGGTGTCGGTCTGGCGCGCCGCGGTGATGAGTTGGAGACCGTCCGGGGATGTCTGCGCGCGTGCCGGCATTGCGGCAAGCAGCAGCCCGGCCGCCATCGCCAGACACCACACTGGCGCGACGGTTCGGAATCTTCCTCGACAGAGCGCGAGAGACTGGCGCGTATTAGGCTGATGGATCATTCTCTTATTGAGGGTTCCGCCGGCCGTATCTGACGTAGATCAGCAGGGCGGAGGAGAAAAGGAACAAGAGCTGGGGCAGTTCGAGACTGACCATGCGTTGCGGCCGCTCCGGCCGTTCGAGGCGATTCAAGCGGCTCCGATTGGGGCCGCCGCTACCTTGACTCTCCTTGGTAAGCCTCATGATAATTCACCTGAACCGGTTTCGCGCACAAGACCCGAGCTGTGGTTTGGGTCTCGCCACCCCATGACACCACGCCAGCTGTTCGCCGTTGCCGTCGCCATCCTGTGCATCAGTGTGAGAGCGGGAGCGGCACAGACCACCGGTACTGCCGGCGATGACCAGGCGCTGATTCAGCGTCACTGTCTCGGCTGTCACAACGACCGCACGCTGGCGGCGGGCCTCTCGCTGCAGGGGATCGACATCGAGACTGCGGGTCGGAATTCGGACGAAGTCGAGCTCTGGGAGAAGGTGGTCCGGAAGCTGCGCACCCGCGCCATGCCGCCTCCTGGGCGGCCGAAACCGTCTGAGGCCGAGTACGAGGGGATGGCGGCCCGCCTGGAAACCGCGATCGATGCCGTGGCGCAGGCGTCTCCCAACCCGGGCCGACGACCCGCCGTCCACCGGCTGAACCGGGCCGAGTATGCGAACGCCGTCCGTGACCTGTTGGCCCTGGACATCGATGTGCGGTCGCTCCTGCCGGCCGACGATTCGGGGTACGGGTTCGACAATATCGCGGACGTGTTGTCGGTCTCGCCGATGCTGACCGAGCGCTACCTGTCGGCCGCGAGGAAGGTCAGTCGTCTGGCGGTGGGAGACCCGTCACTGGCGCCGGCCACCCAAATCTTCGCCGTCGACAAGTATCTCAAGCAGGACGCACGGGTCAGCGACGACTTGCCGTTCGGGTCGCGTGGTGGCCTCGCCGTGCGGCACACCTTTCCGGTTGACGGCGATTATGTCGTGAAGGTCTACCTGTCGCGCACCTATGACGGGCGGCTCCGCGGGCTGGCGAATCGCCACGACATTGAGGTGCGGCTGGACGGCGCCCTGGTGGACACGATTGCCGTGGGTGGCTCGGTGGTGGATGCTGACGGGAATCCGCAGCGTCTCGACTACCGGAATTCGGCCGACGATGGCCAGGAGGTCCGGTTCACCAGCCCGGCCGGTCCGCATCTGCTGGCCGTGAGTTTTGTCGACCAGGCCGCGGTGCTCGAAGGTATGCGGCGGCCGCACTACGCGGTCACCAGCTATGAATACGCCGGCGACCAGACCGTCGATCCTGGCCTCGGCCGCGTCGAGTTGCGCGGACCCTATGCCGTCACTGGGCGTGGCGATACGCCCAGTCGTCGGGCGTTGTTTACCTGTCACCCGCCTGCCGGCGTCGCCCCCGGTGGTCCCGAAGAGGTGGCGTGCGCGCGCGAGATACTGGCGGGTCTGGCGCGGCGCGCCTTTCGGCGACCGGTCGCGGACGCCGATCTCGACATGCTGCTCGAGTTCTTTTACCTCGGTCGTGAGGGGCGCGACTTCGACTCCGGTATCGAGATGGCGCTTCGGCGCACGCTGGTCAGTCCAGATTTCCTGTTTCGGCGTGAGCGCGATCCCGACGGAGTGGCGGCGGAGGCGACCTACTTGGTCAACGAGTCGGAACTCGCGGCCAGGCTGTCCTTCTTTCTGTGGAGCAGCATTCCTGACGACGAACTGCTCGACCTTGCCGAGCGCGGAGAGCTCCGACATCCTGGCGTGCTGGAGGCGCAGGTCGAGCGGATGCTCGCCGACCCCCGGGCGGGGGCCATCGTGGACAACTTCGGCGGGCAATGGCTCTATTCGCGCAACATGGCGCTCGTGGCGCCAGACCCGTATGCATTCGCGGACTTCGACGCGAACCTGCGTGGAGCGATGGCGCGGGAGATGGAGCTGTTTCTCGACAGTCAGATGCGCGAGGACCACAGCGTGCTTGAGTTGATGACGTCTGACCAGACGTTCGTGAACCAGCGACTCGCGGAGCACTACGGCATCCCCAACGTATACGGAAACCACTTCCGCCGGATCACGCTCGACGGCGAGTTGGAGCCACGACGCGGGCTGTTGGGGAAAGGGAGTTTGCTGACGGTGACCTCTTACGCGCACCGTACGTCTCCGGTGGTGCGTGGCAAGTGGCTGCTCGAGAACATTCTCGGGACTCCGCCCCCACCCCCTCCCCCGGACGTGCCGGCGTTGGCCGAGAATGACGATAGCGGTGCCGCCCCTCAGTCCGTGCGCGAGCGGATGGAGGCCCACCGCGCGAATCCGGTCTGCGCGAGTTGTCACCGAGTGATGGACCCGTTGGGGTTCGCGCTGGAGAACTTCGACGCGATCGGCCGCTGGCGGACCACCAGCGAGGCGGGCACGCCGGTTGACGCTGGGGGTGAGCTGGCGGACGGGACACCGGTGAACGGGCCCGGGTCCCTGACGTCGGCGCTGTTGAAGCGACCCGAGAGTTTTGTCACCACCGTGACCGAGAAACTGCTGACCTATGCGCTTGGGCGCGGTGTAGAGTACTTTGATGCTCCGGCGGTGCGTCAGATCGTCCGCCAAGCGGCGGGCGACGACTACCGCTGGTCCGCGTTGATCGCGGGAATCGCTCGGAGCGTGCCGTTTCAGATGAGGAGAGGTCCCGCGTCATGATCATCACCAAGCTGGCGTTACCCCGTCGGACGTTCCTCCGTGGCGTGGGTGCGACCCTGGCGTTGCCGCTGCTCGACGGCATGGTGCCGGCGCTGTCGGCCATGCGCAACACCGCGGCGCAGCCGGTATCCCGGCTCTACGTGGGGTACGTGCCCAACGGGATGATCATGGACAAGTGGACGCCCGTCGCGGACGGCGCCGGGTTCGAGTTGCCACAGACGTTGGCGCCATTGAAGCCGTTCCAGGATCAGCTCACCGTGGTCAGCGGACTGGCCAGCGAGCCCATGTTCCCGTTGCCGGGTGAGGGCACTGGCGACCATGTGCGCGCCGCATCGGCGTTTCTGACCGGCGTGCATCCGAAGAAAACCGAGGGGCCTGACATACGAGGCGGGACGTCGATCGACCAGATCGCGGCCGCGCGATTTGGTCAGCAGACGCAGTTGACCTCGCTCGAGCTGAGCCTCGATCCCAACGAGTTGATTGGTGCCTGCGAAGCCGGCTGGAGCTGCGCGTACGCCAATACGCTGTCGTGGCGGAATCCCACCACACCGCTGCCGATGGAGAACCAGCCACGGGCGGTCTTCGAACGGCTCTTCGGCGACGCCGATGACACGAGTCAGGCTGCGCGGCTGGCGCGTATTCGTGAGGACCGCAGCATTCTCGACTCGTTGGTCCAAGAGGTCGGTAGTTTTCGAGGCACCCTCGCGCCTGGCGACCGTGACAAGGTCAACCAGTACCTCGACGCGATCCGCGACATAGAGCGTCGGATTCAGTTGGCGGAGACCCAGAGCGCCGTCGAGCTACCGGAGCTCGCCCGCCCCACGGGTGGTATCCCGGACACGTTTGCCGACCACGCGCGGTTGATGTTCGACCTGCAGGTGCTGGCGTTGCAGACCGACATGACCCGCATCATCACGTTCATGATGTCGCGCGAGGTCAGCCCGCGGACGTACCCGGAACTGGGCATCCCAGACCCGCATCACGGGTTGTCCCACCACCAGAACAATCCGGTGCAGATGGAGAAGCTGGCGAAGGTCAATCTGCACCACATTCAACAGTTTGCCTACTTCCTCGACCGTCTGCAGTCGACGCCTGACGGGGACGGGACCCTGTTCGACCACATGTTGATGATGTACGGCTGTGGTATCAGCGACGGCAACCAGCATCTGCACGTCAACCTGCCCATCTTGCTGGCGGGTGGCGCCAGTGGGCGTCTGCGGGGTGGCCGTCACGTGCGGGTCGCCGAAGGCACACCACTGACCAACCTCCAGCTCACGCTGCTGGATAAGCTGGGGGTGCCGACCGAGAGGCTCGGCGACAGCACCGGTCAACTGGCGCATTTGTCCGGCGTCTAGAACCGTAGATAGCCGTCCGCACGCCGGCGCGTAAAGCCTCGGACAGGAAACGGATGAAGCGGCAGTGTGGCGCAGGCCTTCAGGCCTGCGATCGCACGGCTAAAGCCGTGCGCCGCCCACTACGCGGGGACCCCGAGTGCCTCACTCCGTGGCTGCAGGGCGCGCAATTGCCGCGCCCCTGTCACGGCCAGAGGATTTGCCAGTTGGTGAAGTACTCCGCGGTGCCCCAGGTCACGCGGAGGGTGCCTGCGGGGACGTTCTCGGTCTCGCCACCGAGATTAGGTTCTAACGTGATCGCGAGGCTCTGAGTGGCTTCGGCCAGGGGCCTGCGACCGAGCGGTGTGCGTCCGAAATCCCGTGACGGGTCATAGTCCGTGCCCCACTGCCGAGTCTCGAGGCTGACGATCAGTTCGGCATCGGTCTCTCGCGGCAGCAGAAAGAGTGTGTATTCGCCTCGCGGCACATCGAGGTCGCCGATGCGCACGTCGAGATCGAGTGTCAACCGCGTGGCCCAGTTGGCACCGACCCGCCAGACCTGGTCGTAGGGCACGAGCCCCCCGAAGATCGTGCGCCCTCGAGCGTGGGGTTGACCGTAGTCGATGGTGATGCGGGACGGACCCGAGTGGGACGGGGTGCCCGGGAACCACCCGCCTCCGCGCAGCACGCGACCATCGAACGTGACGCTGGTCGTCACCCGCCCGCTGGGCGCCACGTGCGGCCTCGGTCGGGCGTCCTGTGCGGTGACCGAACCGCCTATGAGGAACGCGGCAACGACGGTCAGTCCGACGCAGGAGCGTGATGTCGGCATTGTTCCTGACGATCCGGTGAATGTGGCAGTGGCCCGTGTCACGGATCAGTGTTCAGTGGTGGTGGTGATGATACGCCTCGTGCTCGGCGTGCGCCTTGTCACGTTGGACCTTCTTGGCGTCTTTTCTCGCCAGCCCCAATGTGCGTTGGCGGGTCCCGTCGGAACTCACCGATGAAATGGAGAGCAGCTTCTCGAGTGAGGTGCTCTTGCAGGCCGGGCAGGCCGCCGTGTCTCTCGGCAACACCAGGAGCTCAAACTCGTCCTCGCAGTCGCGGCATCTGTACTCGAAGATCGGCATCTGTCGCCTCAGAGGTCCAAGGGAAGCCAATAGTGTGCGGACAACGGCTTCCGTGGCGGATTGGCTGCAGATTACCACAGCGGGATGACGTGTTGGGAGACCTAGCGGTCCCACGGACACCCGGTGAACGGCCGCACCTCAGCCTCCCACAACACGTGAACCACAGTTAGTTTCGACTGGTCGGGTTCTCGTGCTCGCGGCGCTGTGTCAGGCGGTTCGCGGTAAGATGCGCGGCGAGACCTGACAACGCAGATTGGGAGGATTTCGATGAGATTGATGAGCACACTGACCACAACGACGGTGCTTAGCCTCTCGCTCGGGTTCGGAACCGCGGCGGCGCAGTCTGTCGTCCCGCCGGGAACCGTCGCGACTGGTGCGGACTTACAGCAGGCGCTAGCCGAAGCGCCGGCCGGCCCGATGACGGTCGCGCGCATCGAGACCACCGAGACCACCCGGGTCAATCTCATCCATCGCACCATCCCGCAGAACGCCATCATCCACGCCACCGGTTGGGAGGTGCATCACATCACAGACGGAACCGGCACCGTCGTCACCGGCGGGCGTGTGGTGCGGTCCACCGGCCCTGACGGTGAACGCGTGGCAAAGATCGAAGATGGTGACGCCCGGGTCGTGACCGTTGGCGACGTCGTGATCATCCCGGCCGGCACCCCGCACTGGTACTCCGACATCGACGGTTCGGTCACCTACCTCGAGATTCGCTACGACCCGGGATCCGACTGAGGACCTGGGGACCGCGGGTGTGTGGCGTAGGCCTTCGGACCTCCGAGCTACTCGGCGCGCAGCGCTGTCGCCGGTTCGACGCGGGCGGCTAGGCGGCGGAGGAGGAGACGCACCGGTGCCATGTTCCAGGCGTCAACGAGTGGTCGACTCAGGGCTGGTCTGTTGTCTCATCCTCAGCGCGGCCGGACCGCAGGCTGTTCTCGAGACCGTAGTTGCCCTCGTGACACGCGTACTCGTAGATCTGGTAGGTATTGTCCCGGTTCAGCGGCATCGCCACCGTCCACGGCGCCGTGAACGGCTTGGGGTCTTCGATCGTGACCGAGTAGTTGATGGTCTCGTCATCGATGCGCGTGAACCGCTCGACAATCTTCAATGCTTCGCTCTGTTCGATACCCCGCACGCCGCGGCTGGCGATGTTAGTGCCAATCGTGCCCTGGGCGTTGTAGTTGCCGGTTTCGACGATCAACGTATCGCCTTCCCAGCGTCCGCGCGGATCTCCGTTCCAGAGACGGATGTTGTCGGACAGGGCGGGCCGGTCGTCCACGGGAATGACACGCGCTTCATGAATCATCTCGTAGAAGAGGATGACGTAGCCCGGCACCTGCAGAATCTGATAGCCGGCGCCGTACCCGCCTGGGAACATGCCACCGGGTATTCCACGTGTGATACACCGTTCCCACGGCGTGTGGGTCAACCAGCCGTCCGTCAAGTTGATCAGGTTGTTGTTCCGACTGGCGATGGCCTCCCGTCGCAGCGGCACGCGGCCACTGGGTGGGTCGATGACCATCGATTGGCGCCGTTCGTTCCGCAGCGCATCGCCGGGACCGTCACCCCAAGGGCCCGCGGGTCCGGCTGAACGGGCGTCGGGGCTGGGCTCGGCTGGAGGACGCTGTGGCCGGTTGCTGCCCGGGAACCAGGCGGCCAGAGGCGCGAGCCGCTCCAGGTCGATGTCGTTGGGGGCTTCAAACGGGGTCGGGTCGAAGTTGGTCCAGACACCCTGGATGTCCGGCTGCCCGTGGGCCGCGGTCTGCGCCAGGGCTGGGGCGCTGGCCGCCACGACCAGCGCGAATGCGAGTGCCGGCACTGTTGCGGATACGCGGTGTCGCATGTTCATGAAGACTCTCCCTTTGTCTCAAGCTATCAGGCGCCGCCTCTCCAATTGGCGACAGACGGCGGATCATTCGCGTTCGCGGTCTCCAGAGACTATAAAACGAAGAGGGGCCAAACCACCCGCACATTTTGTCCGATCGTTCACGGGTTCTGACGACGAACCGGCGCGAATTCTTGCTATAAATCGTGGCCCCTTGTCGAGCAGGGCGCCCACCTCGACGTCAAGAGCAAGCAGGGGTGGACCGCCTGGACGATCGCGAATGGCGTGTTCTATTCGCTGTTCTACAAAGAGCAGCCGGCCACCGCCGACACCCTCGCCGCGTTGATGGCCGACCGCGGTCTCTCGACCGACGGGATGGCCGACGAGCTTCGCACCTGCTTCGACTGTGGCCGGAACCGCGGTTCCGGCCCGCGACGCCGAGGGTAAGCGGGTGGCGCAGCCAACCCCGGACCGGGTCCCGGGTCAGGATGACGCCGAGGCGACGCCCGTTCCGGAAGCGGTCCCTCAGGCATAGGGCCCGTCTCGAAATAACAGCGCCACTTTGGGCGTCGAGGCGCCCGCCCGACCAGGCGCGAGGAGCGCGCATACCGGGAGTATGTAAGCGACGAGCAACGCAGTCGCGCGGGATGCACCGGCGGCCAGAGTGGCGCTGTTGTTTCGTGACGGGCCCATAGTTCGTCTCAAGCGTCAGGGCGTGTGCCCGACCCGCAGCCGGCCACTTGACGGGGATCGGTTCGGTGAGGCACTATCGCGCGATGAAAGGCGAACAAAAAGCGAACATAAGCAGATCATCAGCGACACCGAGCCTGTTCGACCTGGCGCCGCTCCGCCCCACGACGCGGCGACTCGCCGACCTCATCAGAGAGCATCGTGGCTCGGATCACTCAGCATCGCCGGGGTTACCCGATGCGCTTCGCCGCGGGGACGACGCGAGCTATCAGGAGGTCACTTGCCGGTCTGCGCTGAACCGCGTGAAGGGGATGCCGTTCGCGTGGACGTTGAACCCCTATCGTGGCTGCACCCACGGCTGTCACTACTGCTTCGCGCGCCGCTACCAGTCACATCTCGAACTCGACACCGGCGACGAGTTCTCATCCGTCATCCTGGTGAAGGTGAACTTCGCCGACGTGTTGCGGCGGGAGCTGGCGCGCCCTGGGCGGCGACAGACGGTCATCGGATTCGGCACGGCCACCGACCCGTATCAGCCCATCGAAGGCCACTACAGGCTGACCCGACGTTGCCTCGAGGCGCTCGTTGACCATGCCGCACCGGTAGGGCTCGTGACCAAGGGGCCGATGGTGGTGCGTGATCTCGACCTGCTGGTCGAGCTGTCGCGTCGGGCCGCCTGCACCGTCCACATCAGCGTGCCGACGGTCGACGAGGACGCCTGGCGGGCCCTGGAGCCAGGCACCGCGCATCCGCTGCAGCGGCTGCGCGCGGTCCGCACTCTGACGGACGCTGGCGTCCAGGCGGGCGTGCTGATGGCGCCGGTTGTGCCCGGATTGACCTCGCAGCCGGCCAAGATTGAACGCACCATCAAGGCGATCGCCGACCACGGGGCGCGGTTCTGCGGCGGCATGGTGATGCATCTCGAAGGCGGCACGCGGGACCACTTCATGCGCTTTCTCTCGGAGTCGTTCCCAGGCCTCGCGCCACGCGTGAGCCGGCTGTATACGAACAAGTATGCGCCCAAGGCGTACCGAGATCAGGTCGATCACGTCATGGCACTCTTGCGTCAGCGGTATGGATTGGTGAGGCGTGAGACACGCACATCGACGGCGGGACCGACCCACGGCTCGGGCCGCTCGGCCGACGATCAGCCAGGGTTCAGGTGGCACCCGTGACCGAGCAGACGCCTACATTCGCATCTCCTCGGGGGCGTTGAGACTGCGGCCGCCATCCGCACCGCGATGGCAGCGGCGGGGTGCCGCCCGCGCGCCGGTAGTCGACCCCGGGCCGGTCGAGCGGCAGGCGTGTTCCCCGCGACGTCGGCGTCGACGATGATGAGGGCTTGCATGTAGTCGTCTACAGGCCTACCATCCCATTGAGGTCATCCATGAAAGTGACACTTCGCCGCGGCCCAACCTTGTGGGTCGCGTTCGCCGTAGTGCTCGGCGGCTCCCTGTTCCAGGATCTTTGGACCACATCTGCCCAGGAACCGGCGACGCCGCTCGAATTCAACCGAGACATCCGACCGATTCTGGCCCAGGCCTGCAGCGCCTGCCACGGCCCGTCCGAGGTGACTCGTCAAGCCGGTCTGCGATTGGACACGCGAGACATGATCGGGACCGTGGTGGTGCCGGGCGACGCAGAGGGCAGCGCACTGTTTCAGCGCTTGACGACGGATGACCAGGTCGGCCGCATGCCGCCGGTCTCGTCGGGTCGGACGGTGCCCCCCGAGCAGATCGAGATCGTGCGCCAGTGGATCGAGACCGGGGCAGAATGGGGTAGTGAACTGGCGGCCGATGCCGGCGCGACGTTGGTTGCGGCTCGCACGGTGGACTTCGGGCGCGAAGTACGCCCGATCCTGTCGGAGAACTGCTTCGTCTGCCATGGGCCGGACGCGCAGGCCCGGCAGCGTGGGTTGAGATTGGACGTCGCGGACGGCCCGTTCGTCGAACGCGGTGAGTTTGGTGGTCCCGTCGTCATTCCGGGGAACGCGGCGGACAGTCTGCTAATCCATCGCGTCACGGCCGGCGACCTGTCGGTGCGCATGCCCTTCCGGCAGGGTCTGACTTCTGCGGTCATGCCCGGTCTGGAGGACGACGCCCTGACCGAGGCCGAGGTTGAAACACTACGGTTGTGGATCGACCAGGGTGCGGAGTGGCAGTCCCACTGGGCGTTCATACCGCCACAGCGACCCGTGCTCCCCGCGGTCACCGACACCGAGTGGACACGGAACCCGATCGACAACTTCGTCCTCGCTCGGCTGGAGCGCGACGATTTGAGTCCGGCGGGCGAAGCGGACCGAAATACGTTACTGCGACGGGTCACGCTTGATCTGACCGGGCTGCCGCCGACCCAGGCGGACATTGCCGGCTTTCTCAATGACGACTCGCCGGATGCCTATGAGAAGGCGGTCGACCGGCTGCTCGAATCAACCGGGTACGGCGAGCGGATGGCCACGGAGTGGCTGGACGGCGCCCGCTACGCCGACACCAGCGGGTATCAGACGGACGCCGAGCGGACGATGTGGCGCTGGCGCGACTGGGTGATCGATGCCTACAACGCCAACATGCCGTTCGACCAGTTCACCATCGAGCAACTGGCCGGCGACCTGCTTCCCGACGCCACCCTCGACCAGCGCATTGCGACCGCGTTCAACCGGAACCACAGTCAGAACGGAGAGGGCGGCATCATCGAGGATGAGTTCCAGGTCGAAAACGTCGTTGACCGCGTGTCGACGACTTCGACGATGTGGCTGGGCCTGACCCTGGGGTGCGCGCGTTGCCACGACCACAAGTTCGATCCGGTCACGCAGAAGGAGTTCTACGAGGTCTTCGCCTACTTCAACAACGTGCCGGAACGCGACAAGGCTTTCAAGTACGGCAATTCACCGCCGTATGTCACTGCGCCGACCGCGGCTCAGGAACAGGAGTTGGCCGAGTTGGATATCGAGCTTGACGAAGCGATCGAGTCCCTCTCTTACATGGCCACGGAGACCGCTGCCGCGCAGACGCGGTGGGAAGACGCCCTCGACGCGGCCGGTCGCGTCGACTGGGTTCTACGCGATCAGCTGCTGGTGCATCACCCCCTCGACGGCGACTTCGCCGGTACGTATGCCGGGGGGGCGGTGACTCTCTCCCCATCGGTCACGTCCGGGATGCGAGTGGCCGCCGCGGCGCCGGAGACCGCCGCCTTCCCGGCCGACGTCACGCTGGAGGAGGGTGAGCCGCGTTTCGTCCCCGGCCGAGTCGGCGAGGCCGCCAGCTTCGACGGACGTCGGTTCATCAGCGCGGGGAACGTTGCGGATTTCACCTATAACGACCCATTCACGGTGGCGGCCTGGATTCGTCCCACGGCGTCAGACGGGGTCATCGTGTCACGCGCGCTGGCCGGCGACGAGGGCGAGCGGGGATGGGGACTGTATCTGGCGGATGGCAAGCTCGTGTTCAACATGGCTAACCGCTGGATGGACGACGGCGTGCGGGTCGAGGCCGAACCGGTGTTGCCGCTCGGTGAATGGCGGCACGTGGTCGTGACCTACGACGGGAAGAAGATTCCGGCCAGCTTCCGGGTGTATGTCGATGGCCAATCGCAACCGCTCGTCACCCAGATCGACGGCATCAACAATCCGATCAGAACCCGGGAGCCGCTGCGCATCGGGGCCAGTGGGCCGCCGCCCGAGAACTCCGGCGCTGTCGACCAGCGGCCGCGGTTCCAGGGCGAGATCGACGACGTCCGCGTCTACACCACCGTGCTCACCCCGGCGCAGGCCACGGTGGTGGCTACAAGCGAATCGCTGAGCGAGATCGCGCGGATGACGCCAGCCAGTCGCACGCCCGGCCAGACGGCCAAGCTGCGCCTCGCCTTTCTCGACCAATACGCGCCCCAGACAATCAAGGACGCGCGGCGCCTGGTCACCGATCTGGAGCGCCAGCGGGCCGAGTTGTGGGACAGCTTCCCCACCGTCATGGTGATGGACGAACTGGCCCCCCCACGCGAGACGTTCCGGCTGATTCGCGGCGCCTACGACGTGCCCGGCGACCAGGTCAGCCCGGGTGTGCCGGCGGTGTTGCCGCCCGTCGCCGAGGGGCAACCCCAGAATCGGTTGACGTTTGCCCGATGGCTGGTCGAGCCGGACCATCCGCTGACGGCGCGGGTCACGGTGAACCGCTTCTGGCAGCGGTACTTCGGGATCGGTCTGGTGAAGACGACGGATAATTTTGGGCTTCAGGGGGATTTCCCGAGCCATCCGGAGCTGCTTGATTGGCTGGCGACGAGTTTTGTCGACTCAGGCTGGGACGTGAAGGCGATGCACCGGGCCATCGTGACCAGCGCGACCTACCGGCAAGACTCCACGATTGCGCCGGACGCGCTGGAGCAGGATCCCGAGAACCGGCTCTTGGCCCGTGGACCGCGCCAGCGTCTGCCGGCCCAGATCATCCGCGACCAGGCCCTCGCCGTGGCTGGTCTGCTGGTCGACCGGGTCGGCGGCCCGTCGGTCAAGCCGTATCAGCCCGAGGGGCTGTGGGACCAGGCGAGCCAGCAATACCAGCAGGCGGAGGGAGATGACCTCTACCGGCGAAGCCTCTACACGTTCTGGAAGCGTACGCTCGGGCCGCCGGCGATGCTGACCTTCGATTCCTCGACGCGGGAGACGTGCATCGTGCGCCCCAGCCGGACCAACACCCCGCTGCAGGCGCTCAACCTGATGAACGACGTCACCTACGTCGAGGCGGCCCGTCGGTTGGCCGAGCGGATGATGATCGAAGGCGGGACGACGCCGGACCAGCGGATCTCATATGCCTACCGCCTGGCGACCGCGCACCGACCTGCCCGGGACGCCCAGGCGCTCTTGACCGAGGGCCACGGCCATCATCTGGACCGCTTCCAGGCCGATCGTTCGGCGGCACTCGCGCTCGTGAGCATGGGGGAGTCCCCACGTGACGAGACGCTGGACATCGCCGAACTGGCGTCGTACACGATGGTCGCCAACCTGATTCTGAACCTCGATCGGACCATTACCAAGGACTGAACGATGCCCCCGAAGCCTGACCCGCTGCTGCCGTTTACCCGGCGGCGTTTCCTTGAGCTCTCCGGCACCGGGATCGGTGCCGCCGCCCTGTCCACGCTCTGGAACGGCGACTTGCTGGGCCAGGCGCCCGCCGCGGCGAGCGGGGGGCTGCCCGGGTTGCCGCATTTCGCCCCGAAGGCCAAGCGTGTCATCTATTTGTTCCAGGCGGGCGCGCCATCGCAACACGAGTTGTGGGACTACAAGCCCAAACTGGCGGGGCTGCGCGGCACCGAGCTGCCGCCATCCGTCCGCGGGGACGCGCGCTTGACCGCTATGACGGCAACGCAGGAGAGCTTTCCCATCGTGTCGTCCAATTTTTCTTTTGCCCAGCATGGCGAATCGGGGGCGTGGATCAGCGAGTTGATGCCGCATACGGCGAAGGTGGCCGACGAGCTGTGCTTCATCAAGACGATGCACACGGAGGCGATCAATCACGACCCCGGGGTGACCTTTTTTCAGACTGGCGCGCAGTTGGCGGGCCGACCCAGCATCGGCGCCTGGCTGTCCTACGGTCTCGGGAGCATGAACGATGACCTGCCCACGTTTGTGGCCATGGTCTCGAACCGTGGCGGCAACCCGGTGTACGACCGGCTGTGGGGCAGCGGGTTCCTGCCTAGCGAATACCAGGGGGTCAAGTTCCTGTCCACCGGAGACCCGGTGCTGTACTTGTCGGATCCGCCGGGGGTCACTCGGAGCGCGCGGCGCCGGTTTCTCGATGATCTGGGCGCACTCAACCGGCTCGATCATGAAGAGGGTGGCGACCCGGAGACGAATACCCGTATTTCGCAATACGAGATGGCGTTTCGAATGCAGGCCTCGGTGCCGGAACTCACCGACCTGTCGGATGAGCCAGACAGTGTCTTCGAGCGCTATGGACCCGACTCCCGTACGCCGGGGACGTTCGCCGCCAACTGTCTGCTGGCCCGGCGGCTGGCGGAACGCGACGTGCGTTTCATCGAAGTCTTCCACCGCGGGTGGGACATGCATACCCAGCTCCCGAGACGCATCCAGACCCAGGCCAAGGATGTCGACCAGCCGCAGGCGGCCTTGGTCGGGGAGCTGAAAGAACGCGGGATGTTGGACGAGACGCTGGTCGTCTGGGGCGGCGAGTTCGGGCGCAGCGTCTTTTGTCAGGGCCGGTTCACCGAGCAGACCTACGGGCGCGACCATCACCCGAAGTGCTTCACCATCTGGATGGCGGGGGGCGGCGTCAAGTCCGGTCTCAGCTACGGTGAGAGCGACGACTTCGGCTTCAACATTACAAAGAATCCGGTGCACATCCACGACCTGCACGCCACGATGCTGCACCTGCTCGGGGTCGACCACACGAAGCTGACCTTTCCCTTCCAGGGCCGCAACTTCCGCCTCACGGACGTCCACGGCGACGTCGTGCACGACGTGCTCGTGTGAGCTAACAAGGTCGGGGCTGTCGCTACTGATTCGGTGCCGCCGTCACGAGAATCTGTTCCAGCGCGTCGAGGGTCGGGAGGAGTTCGGTCGGCCCCGCCGGCATGCCGTTGGCTTCCAGCAGGAAGCTGATGATGTCGATGACCACCTGCGGCATCAGCGAGTCTGGATCCTCCTGCGGCATCGTCGTGCCGATGGTGACGAACAGGTCGACCAACGGGCTGTCTTCCCACTTGGTGGTGAAGATCGACCCCAGCAGCGCCGGGGCACCGATCTCGCTCCCGCCGCCCTGCAGGTCGTCACGATGACAGTAGCCGCAGATGTCTTTGTACTGCTCCTGTCCCCGCGGTGCCTGGCGGGTCTGAAGACCCGCGGCTACGTACGACTCCAGAGTCGCGAGTCGGTTGCAAAACCCCGCTGGGGTCACGGTCTGATCACGCCGATGTTGCCCTCAATGGTAATCGTTGTCCCGTAGGGCGCCGACAGTTCCTGCAGTCGCGCGAGAATGCGCTGCGCCGTTTCTGGTGGCGCCACCCGGGGGATGCCTCGGTGCGCCATGCGCTCGGCCGCGTACCGTAGCTCGACCGGGTGCAGGCGCACCTCGTCCAGCCGACCGTCGCTGAACTCGCTCAGCGCGATGAAGCTCTCGTACTTGGCCGGGAACGGGCAGCCGTCGCACGCGTCACGTCGCAGATCACCCAAACCCGACAATCCGTCCACATCTCGCTGGCGAACGAACTCCCCGAGCCCGTAGAAGATTGGCCGGTCCTCGTAGATTTCGATGCCACGCACCACGTGGACACCGGTGCCCTGGAAGGTGTCGGCCCCGGCGTCAATCGCGGCGTGTGCGAACTCCTCGAGATAGTTCGCCACGCTCGGGTTCGTGTCGAGATGCTCCGCCTCCGGGATGCCGGCGCCGCGGTATCCGCCACGGGTGTCGCGGAAATGGTGTGAATGAATCGCGACGGTCAGGAAGTCTGACCGCATCTTGCCTTCCCGGACCGCCGCCAGCAGATCCCGGAGGTCGCGTTGATTCATCTCAAACGCGTAGTAGGGATCATCTTCGCCGGCCGGCGCCTTCCGGAACTGTTCGCCCAATACCTGAATGTGGTCGTTGCTGTTGGCGCCGCGGGCGTAGAACCCGGTGCCGTTCGGGAAACTGTCGCGGAGGGTTCGCACCGCCCCCCAGGCATCGGCGGGCGTCATGAAGAAGCGCGTCACATCCAGCGTGCTGTAACCGCCGACGCCGGGCCACTCGCCACGAGCCGGTCTGGCCGGAAGGGTGCCGGTCGCGGTGGTGGCGACCATCCCGACGCGTCCGGTGTCGGCGGTGTAGAACCGGGCCGCGCGAGCCGCCGCGTAGGTGTTCCCGACGCCGGCATACTGCACCCCGACGCGGTCGAGGTGCGCGCTGGTTTCGGCCAGGCCCTCTGGGCCGAAATCGTTCCCGTGGTTGTTGGGCCGGGCCACGAGGTCGAACCCCATGTCCTTCAAGCTGTCGGCGGCGCCGGGCTCGGCGCCATGACCGCCCATGCGCGCCCCCGAGAACGTCCGACCGTCCACGATGATGCCTTCGAGGTTGCCCGTCGTGACGTCGGCGCCACGAAGGAGATCCACGACCGAGGCGAACGCCGGGTCTCTCATCATGTGGCCGAGGTCGTGCGCGTAGATGAGGTCGCCCACCGTGGCGATGGTGAACCCATCATCGACCGTGGTGGCCAGCTCCGGGCTCTGCTGCATCAACGCGGTGGTCGTGACCCCCAGCGTCATGAGGACGGCCAGCAACGTGCGACGGGTGAACATGAGATGACCTCTCCAGAAGCGTGAGTGACGGCATCATAACGCGACCGGACCACCCGCGCTATCTGGACGAACCGCGGGGTTTCGAGACACACTCGCCACGCGAGACCGGAATTCCAAAGGCGGACGGGTGTCTGCCTGCGTACCAGGTTCAGGGGGTGTCCGACGTGGCTGCCGTGGCTCCCGGAAAACCTGCTGTTCGGCGTCCAAGTCCTCGAGCACGCAGGACTGCCGTGCTGTCTCTGCTCTTCGGGTTGGTCATCGCGCTGCCGCTGGGCGAGGGTCTGGCTCGCCTCGCGTTCGACCCCATGGACTACCTGCTTCCGGAGCGCGTGCCAGACGACCGGCTCGGATTTCGCGTCGCGTCCTACTCAGGGCACCACGACGCCTGGGGCTTCCGGAATCGCGGCGTGCCGGAGCAGGTCGACATCGTGACGATCGGGGACTTGCAGACCTACGGGTGGGCGAGCCGCTGGCGCGGAGCGTGGCCGACACGGTTGGAGGAGCGGGGCGGAGTGTCGGTCTACAACATGGCGATGGGAGGCTTTGGTCCTGGCCAGTACCTCACGCTGATGGAGCACTACGTCCCGCGTCGGCGCGTTTGGGCGCGCGGGACGCACAAAAATGGAGAGGGACTTGGCCCCGTCCTGTCCCGTCGCCAGGTTGTGCCTCTCGTGACTACCGAGCCACCTGGTCCCGCGCGCCGTCACCAACCGGAGCCACGTGTCTGTTGCGGTCTGACTTGAACTGAGGCGCGGATCAGGTGTACAACCTCCACCGGCGCTGGTCGCCGACGGTCCTCAGCGGGTGGGGGACAGCCGTTGGCCTGGGAGGTTGGCGTATGGCAAGGCTCCATCGGATCGTTGTTCTCGTGCTGGCATTGGCAGTGACCCTGTCCGCCGCGCCACAGTTGGCCACCGCGGACCAGTCGCTTGGAGAGCCACCGTCCCGCACCGGTGATGCGTCCGCCGCCGATGGGGTCGCCACCCAGACCTGGGCCGTCGAGTTGACCGGTGCGTTCTTTCTCGAGTCGTGGGACATGAATCGGTTCCGCGAACAGCTCGTCGGTGGGGCGGTCAGCCTGTTCCGTCAGCTGAGTCCACGCTGGGCCATCGGCTTCGAGGCCCAATTGCTGCATGTGAACCAGACTCCGGCCAACAACGTGTTGATGCCCGCCTTGAACGTGATGCTCCGCTGGACCGCTCTGGAGCTTGGCCAGACGTCCGTGTTTGTCGAGGGGGGGGCCGGGCCGACCTACGCCACCGGTCGAGTGCCGGACCATGGGACCCAGTTCAACATCGTGGCGCAGACCGGCGTCGGCCTGTCGCGTCGGCTCGTCTCTCGGGTCGATATGCTGGGCGGTGCCCGTTGGCTCCACCTGTCGAATAATGGTCTGGCCGGTCGTTGGCGGAACCCGGACATCCAAGCCCTCGGGCTCTACATCGGCTGGCGCGTCCAGTAAGTATCCCCCGGCCAAGCCGGGGGCTTTAGCGGTGAGCCGCTCAAAGCGGCCTGTGGGACGTGGCCGCTACGCGGCCACGTGAGCCACCCTCCGGGTGGCTACTTTGGATCCAACCGAAGTTGTTCTAAGCGACGGTCTTCTCGTTCCTGGTCCTGGATGTACGCGCGAATCGTCTGTTCGTCCCGACCCACCGTGGACACGAAATATCCTCGGGCCCAAAAGTGCTGCTCGACGAAATTCCGCGGGCGGCCCGCGAAGTTCCGGGCGATGTGGATCGCGCTCTTCCCCTGGATATAGCCGATCACGTCCGCCACCGCGTACTTCGGCGGGATCGACCACATGAGGTGGACGTGGTCGGTCATCAAATGCCCGTCTTCCACCTCGCTCTCGCGGCGTTGGGCCAGACGCCGCAGCACGTCCCCGAGATACCGGCGCAACTCTTGGTAGATCGCCTTTTTCCGGTCCTTCGGGATGAACACTACGTGATACTGACAGGCCCACTTCGTGTGGCTTAGACTCCGATAGTCCGTCATGGGGACTCCCTTGCGTGATGCTTGAGCGGCTCACGACTGGGAGTTCCTTATCTCATTCCCGGAACTGTCAAACTCTGGGTGCCGCCCCGGCAGAGCCGGGGG
>CAUZAY010000009.1:0-29553 GCA_963577695.1 Vicinamibacteria bacterium
GAGTGACCCTGGCGGAATCTCCATGCCTTCGACAACGAGGGTCCCCGCCGCGACAATCGAGCCAGACCCTATCACCGCACCGTTCAGGACAATGGCCCCCATGCCTATCAAACAACGGTCCTCCACCACACACCCATGCAGAATCGCCGCATGCCCCACCGTTACGTCGTCCCCAATCAATGTGGGATGGGTCTCGCGCTACACATGGACGACGGTGCCGTCCTGAATATTGGTGCGATCCCCCACGCGGATCCGATTGACGTCGCCGCGGATGACGACGTTCATCCAGACACTACTGTCCTCGCCGATCTCAACGTCGCCGATGACCTGTGCGCTGTGGTCTACGAACGCCGTGGGGGCTACTCGAGGGGAGCCCGCGCGGTGGGACCGAAGCATCTGTGGTGATTATACGTTGGAGTACTTGGACGCGGCTACGCCCCGAACCACAAGCGGACGCGCCGCGAGAGACCAGGAGGCCCTCAACACCGCCAGACGGGATGCCCCGCCCGGCGCGGGTTTCCGGGCGCGGCGCCCGGCTGGCTAGGCGCGACGAGGGAGCAGACAGGCGGTCTGTGACCGAGGACGCAACACCGCCAGCCGGGATGCCCCACCCGGAAACCGGCGCGGGTGGCATAATGGCTCCATGGAGGTGCATGACCGGCTCGGCCGCCCCCTGGCGAACCTGCGTTTGTCGGTCACCGACCGATGCAACCTTCGCTGCCATTACTGCATGCCGGAACGCGACTACGTGTGGCTACCGCGGGCCGATATCCTGACGTTCGAGGAAATTGAAACGCTGGTGGACGTGTTCACCTCGTTGGGCACCACGAAGGTTCGCCTCACCGGAGGCGAGCCGCTGTTGCGGAAAGATCTCCCCGACCTCCTGGCCCTTCTGGCGCACAAGCCGGCGCTCACCGACCTCGCACTGACGACGAATGGCATCCTGCTCGCGGATCAGGTCTCCGCCCTCCGCGCCGCAGGTTTGCCCCGCATCACGGTGAGCCTCGATACGCTGCAGAGTGACCGCTTTCAGGCGCTGACCCGTTTCGACAGTCTGGACGCCGTCCTGCGCGGTCTGGAAACGGCTGCCGCGGCCGGCTTCGACAGTGTCAAAATCGACACCGTTGTCATCCGCGGCGTGAACGACGACGAGCTGGTGCCGATGCTCGAACACGGCCGACGGCTCGGGGCCGAGGTCCGGTTCATCGAATATATGGACGTCGGCGGCGCAACTCGGTGGTCGATGGACGATGTGATCTCGCGGCAGGACATGCTCCAGCGACTCGCCGCGCACTACGGCGCCGTCACGCCGGTCGACGAGCACACCACCGCGCCGGCCGACCGCTTCACGCTGCCCGACGGGACGGTATTCGGGATCATCTCTTCCACCACGGAACCGTTCTGCCGCCTGTGTGATCGCAGCCGTTTGACCGCCGACGGACGCTGGTATCGCTGCCTCTATGCCACCGACGGGACCGACCTTCGGGGACCACTCCGGGCCGGTGTCGGGGTCGACGGCCTGCGCAGCCTCATTGCGGAGACATGGCGCGCCCGCGACGACCGCGGCGCCGAAGACCGGCTGTCATCCGAAGACCGCTCACGCCTCATCCCCGTCGAGACCCTGCAGGACCAACCCCACCTCGAGATGCACACCCGCGGCGGGTAGGCGAGCCCCAAGCAGCTAGCGGCCCCCCTTCATTTCCGGCGCGCGAAGCACAGACCGGACCAGTCGTGGTCGACGGCGCAGATCTTGAAATCGACGAGGCCGTACGCGAGCCCCGCGGCGCGGATGTCTCGCTCCGAGACATCGGTCGACAGAGCCGATGACTTCTTCGCCCAGACCATCCACAGCTTGTCCGATGCGACCTGCTCGGCCATCGCCACGATGCCGTCCTCCAGCACGCGGCGACGTCGGACGAACCAGATCGTGACGTCGCGGGGCCCCTCGCCGCGTCGCCGCAAACTGGCCCGGTCCGGAAGTGGGCCAAGTGTGGTCGCAAAGTCACGGGGCGCCCCCACGAGACGTACTGTCGTTCCCTCCCTGATTCCGAGCTTACGCGGTAGCGGAGTGCCGGAATAGCCACCGGCGGCGGGCGGCGGCGAGACTGAGGCAGGGGGGCCTGGCGGCATGAGTCAGGGGCAACACACGAGTCGCTGAACGATGGTACCAGGGGCGTCTTGCCCCCGGTCCGTTACAATCGGTGCTCCATGGCCGCTGCAAACACGGACACTCCCGCCGATTCGCTGGGCCCACTGCTGGAGCCCGCCTCGATCGCCATCATCGGCGCCTCGAACGACCCCACTCGTATCGGCGGGCGGCCACTGCTCTACACGCGAGACGCGGGATTCGCAGGCCCCATCTATCCGGTCAATCCGAATCGCGACAGCGTCCAGGGCCTCCCGTCCTTCGCCAGCATCGGCGAGGTGCCGGGACCGGTCGACACCGCCATCATCGCGGTCCCGGCCCCCGCCGTCGTCGAGACCACCGAAGCGTGCGCCACCGCCGGTGTGAAGGCCGTCATTATTTTCAGCGCCGGGTTCGCCGAAATGGGCGACGACGGCCGGCGCCACCAGACCGCGCTCGGCCAGATCGCGCGCTCGACCGGAATGCGGATCGTGGGGCCGAACTGTCTAGGCGTCTACAACGCGAATCACGGTTTCTTCGGCACGTTCACGTCGACCTTCGAGGCGGGCCAACCGCGACCCGGACGGGTCGGGCTGGTGAGCCAGAGCGGGGCCTACGGGAGCCACCTGTCGCTCCTCGCGACATTGCGAGGCATCGGCATCCGATTCTGGGTCACGACCGGCAACGAATGTGACGTCGACGTGGCCGAGACCATCGGCTGGTTTGCCGACCATCCAGATGTCTCGGTGATCGTGGCCTACGCGGAAGGCATACGAGACCGCGACCGACTGTTTGCGTCGCTGGCGCTGGCTCACAAACGCCGGAAGCCGGTCATCTTTCAGAAAGTCGGTCGTACCAAAGTCGGCGCCGACGCGGTGCGGTCGCACACCGCGTCGATGGCCGGGTCGGATGCGGTCTACGACGGCGTCTTCCGTCAGTTCGGCGTGTACCGGGCCACTAACACAGAGGAGATGCTCGATGTCGCCTATGCGGCGGCGTTCGGCATCTTCCCGGCCAGCCGGCGAGTCGGGCTGATGAGCATTTCCGGCGGGGTCGGCGTGCAGATGGCCGACGAGGCGGTGGAGCGTGGGCTCGATGTGGCCCCGATGAGCGACGCGGCCCAGGCCCGACTCAAGGCGGCACTCCCCTTCGCCTCACCCCGCAACCCGGTCGACATCACCGCCCATGCCTTCAACGACCCGGGCCTGGTGGGCACCAACCTGGACGTGATGCTGGCCGAAGACCAGTACGACGCGATCGTCGCCTTTTTTACCTATGTCGCGGCCGCCAAAGCGATGGTAGGTCCGATCAGTGACGCCCTGCGGGCCGCGAAGACCGCGTATCCACATTGTCTGCTGGTGCTGTCGATCGTCGGTCCGCCCGACGTCATTGCGCGCTACGAGGAAGCCGGGTGCCCGGTGTTCGAGGACCCGACCCGCGCGGTGCGGGCGGTCGACGCGCTGGCGCGTTTCAGCGACGTGTTCGCACGCCCACTCCCGGACATGACCGCGTCCGGGCCGCCGGCCGTACCGCTGCCACCGGCGCCGATCGGCGAGGCCGTCGCCAAGGCCTTGCTCGTCGACGCCGGGTTGAGGGTGGTGGGTGAGCGCGCGTGCGCCACGGCCGATGCGGCGGTAACGGCGGCCACGACGCTCGGCTTTCCGGTGGCGCTCAAGATCGCATCGCCGGAGATTCCCCACAAGACCGACATCGGTGGCGTGATGCTGGGTCTGGACTCACCCGGCGAGGTGGCGCAGGCTTTCGCGGACGTGACCGGACGCGCCAGGATGGCGTATCCGGAAGCCCCCCTCAAGGGAGTCCTCGTGTCGCCCATGGTCACCGGTGGCGTCGAGACCATCATGGGCGTGCGCCACGATCCCACGTTCGGCCCGGTCGTAATGTTCGGACTGGGGGGTATCTTTGTGGAAACGCTCGGGGATGTCGCGTGCCGTGTCGCTCCGTTCGACGCCCCGGAGGCGCATCGGATGATGCAGGAGCTGCGAGGGTTCCCGCTGCTCGAGGGGGTCCGGGGCCGACCACGCGGCGACCTCGACGCGACCGCGTCAGCGCTGGCCGCCCTCTCCCGCTTCGCCGCGGCCCATGGCGACACCCTCGACAGTGCCGAACTAAACCCGGTCGTGGTGCTCCCGAAAGGCCAGGGCATCGTAGCGCTCGACGCGCTGGTGGTGCCGAGGTCCTAAGGGCAACGGTCGTTGTCGGTCCAGAAGTATCGCCAGTCGTCCAGATACAACGTGCCGTCGACCATCGACAGCGTGTACCCCACCGTCTCACCGCTGCCATACGCCAGCGTGATTCTGTCGCCGGCGATGGCCCAGCGGCCAGCCGAGTTGCCACCCATTGCCGCGGTGCCGAGACTGGTCACACTGCCGCTCTCCTGATTGGTCAGGAACGTGCCATCGGTACACAAATAGGTTTGCTCGCGGGTCCGGTATCCGGTCCCCACGAGATATACACCAGCTGTTGGCCGGCCAGTCGCTGATACCCCGCTGCCTGGTCCGAGACCAGACCAGCACCGGCGCGGCTCCGGTCGATGAGGGCGGGTGCGCCGGCGGCCGCCGGTCCGGCGGCTCCCACGATCTCTTCGATTATCGCTTGAGCCATGGCCGGCGACACGTCGCACGACGGGTCGTCAATGAGGCACGCGGCGACCGTGAGCTCGCAGCCGCACGTGCACAGGGTGGGGGTCATGGCCGTCGTCGCCAATGCCAGCTGCTGAGGCGACAGCCGCGATAGATCCACCTGGGCCGAGAGCTGGCTGCTCAATCCCAGCATCAGCACCACGCCAGCGAGCCTCCGGGACTTCCCCCCCGCTATGTGTCATCGGCATGGCTCCTCCGCGTGCGTCACAACCCCAGTCGAGCGCCATTAGACCACGGCTAGGCGATGGTCTGACGAGATGCCGCACAGACCCTGGACGAAAAAAGAGCCGCGCGACGTGTGCCGCGCGGCTCTCGTGTGTCCGTGCCGACGCCTGAGGCCCGAAGCCTCGTGAACGAAGCGAGCGACCTACCCGACGCCGACCGTCTCGTCTTTTTTCTTCCCGCCAAGTCCCTTAATCTGGATGACGCCACCCTGTTCCGGCGCCTCCTCCTTCAACACGTGCTGGCGATAGAGGGCCGCCATCCGCTCATCCTCGGCCTTCTGTTTCATCTCGTCACGGGCCGCGATCTTCTCCTGCCGCGCGTTCTTGACGATGCCCTGGTCGTCCAGGTCGGTCTGCAGCCCGGCCGCCACCGCTTCCGGGTCAAGCACGAGGTGGTGTTCCTTGCTGGTCAGGTCGACGTCGTTACCACCGGCGAAGATCTCGTGCCGTCCATGCTCGTCGTACCACTTGGTGAGCGTCGCGGTCATGTGCATCTTCTCGATGATGTTCCGCCAGCCAACCCCGGTGTTGTAGGCGCAGAAGGAAATCTCTCCCTCCTGGGTCGCATACGGAATGATGCAGCGCTCGGTCCGTCGGAAGTCGTAGTTGAACAGGTCCTGGAACCACATCCCGGCAATGAACAGGAAGTTCCAGCGATCGCCCCTCCGCTTGGCGATGTCCGCCTGGGTCCGGTCGCCCGTCACCTTCCCGTAGTCCTTGCCGGATGCCCCGAACGTCTTGTCGAACTTCTGCACCAGATCCCACAGCTTGAAGTGGGTCGGCGCCCGGAACGGGTCGTAGTTGCGAATCAGCGCCATCGCCATCCCGAGCGTGGCCACTTTCCGGCTACGCCCGCCGTCGGTGACCCGACCCAAGTCCTTGGCCAGCCGCTCCGCCCTCAGAAACGCGGTAACCGGGACCGACTCCTTGGTTTCCTTGTCGATCATGATGGCCATCCCGATGCCGCAGTTCGGGTGGCAGCCACAGTTGAGTTGCCCCCAGTCAGCCTGCGGACCGTGCATGAAGTCGGCCGCATCGGTGAAGGTGCCCATGAACGAGATGGGGAACCAGTCACGTATCGGCTCGCCGATGCCGGTCTGGTTCTTCACGTCATGGGCCAAGTGCGACAGAGTATAACGCTGCGCGTGCCGACGCTCGTCGGTGATCTCCTCGTCGCGACCGGTGAACGACACCGGCTGAAACGACAGGAAGTTGATCTTCTTCGGGTTGTCGAGCGCGAACTGCACGACCCGTCCGACCTGCTCGTTGTTGATCCCGTTGAGAATCGTGATGACCGGCACGATGTCCACACCGGCGTTGTGCAGATTCTCGATGGCCTGCAGTTTCACATCGAACAGGTTGCCGACCAGCCGGTGGGAATTCGCGGCGTTGCCGACCCCATCGAACTGCAGATACGCATACCGCAGTCCGGCGTCGGCGGCGGCCCGGGCGAAGTCCGGACTCTTGGCAAACTCGATGCCGTTGGTGGCCGCTTGCACGCTGTTGTAGCCGACCTTCCGCGCGTAGCGGATGGCGTCGAGGAAATGCGGGGAGATGCTCGGCTCACCGCCGGAGAACTGCACCGACATCTGACGCCTCGGCTTGATCGAGATGGCGTTGTCGAGCAACGTCTTGATGTCGTCCCACCCGAGCTCGTGGACGAACCCGACCTGGTTCGCGTCCATGAAACAGGGGTCGCACATCATGTTGCAGCGGTTCGTCAGGTCGATCGTCAGCACCGAGCCGCGACCATACTTGATGGTGCTGCTGCCATGGTTGTGCAGCTTCTCGTCGTTGTGGGCCCGCATGTCGCTGCCGGGGAACGAGTCTTCGAGGTGCTTGAAGAACGCGGTGTCCATCGCCATCACGTCCTCGAAGTGGCCGTGCTCCGGACAGTCCTTCACCATCAGAATCTTGCCGTCACGTTCAATGATGTTCGCCTTGATCTCACCGACCTTCTCGTTGATCAAGATCTTGTAGTCGCGCTTGCCGTCCAGAATCTCCTGCCGCGCCTCACGCACGCACTTGGGACAGAGCGAGTCGGTCTCTCGAGGCCAGCCCAGCGTCGGCTTCACTTTCTCAGTCGACTTCAGCAACGGCTTGTCGGCCCACGCGGGGATAAACGACGCTTTCTGGTTATACCGGTTGACCAGATCAAAGGCTCTGAAACCCGCATCCGCAAGCAGGGTGAGTCCTTTTTCGGCGTATTTAATCGGCTTGTGCATCTTTGGCTCCTGCAGACGGGTCAACCCACGGACCCGTATTTCCATCGAAGTATTTTCAGGACCACAAGATAGCGCCTAATCGAGAAAAAAACCCAAAGTTTCACTCGGAGGGCGTTTAGGGGGGGGCGAACGGGCGCATCAGGGGGGCGTTTGGCCCGTCGTTGCCAAGGCTATGGCGGGCCTGCGCCCTGCCGGAAGGTCAGATTCAGGCGCCCCGCGAGACCCAACTCAGGCGGTCCCGTGTGTGGCAGCACCGCCGCCACGCCGTGGAAACGCAAGCGACTCGGTCCTCCGAAGACGAAGCCGTCACCGGAGGCCAGCGGCACCATCGTCTTCGCGTCCTTGCGCCGGAGTCCCCCGATGATGAACTTCGCGGTGTCGCCGAGCGACACGGACACGATCGGGACACCGGCCGCCAAAGTGTCCTGACGTTCATCCTTGTCCTGATGGAGCCCCATCTTGCCGGCCGCATCGTAGTAGTTCAGGATGCAGACATCCGGGATCAGTCGCATACCGGCCGCCTCCGCCATTCGCACGGCCACTGCCGACAACTGCGGCGGCAGGGGCGGCGCCGGCCGTCCGTCGTGGTCCCGCCGATTGGCCTCATAGCGGTAGGTTCGCGCGTTCCAGTGGCGTCCCAGGCACACCATCCGCACCCGCATCTGTCCACCGCCGCGCACCGTGGGGACATACCAACCCGTCGGCCCGTCGCCAATCTCCCGACAGCGCGCGACCAGATCGCGCTGCTCGGCGAGCGACAGAAAACTCCTTAGGTGGACCGCGCCGGGGAAGACGTCCATAGGGGAAACCGAGAGAGCGTTTGAGGGACGGGCCTTGATTGCGCGGGGCTTGGCCCCCAGCCCCCGCGGATGCTCCGTGGGGACCTTCATCAATGCTAGTGTAACAATGAGACGCGGCCTCAACGTCCCCGGACGGGACTCCTGATCGATCGCGCATCCGCATGCTATGCCTCGTTCCTCTGATGTCATCGTGGTCGGCGCCGGCGTCTTCGGTGCCTGGACCGCTCTCCAGCTTCGCCGCACCGGTCGGTCGGTCACGCTGGTCGACGCCTTCGGCGCTGGGAACACCCGATCCAGCTCGAGCGGCGCGACCCGCATCATTCGGGTGGGGTATGGCTCCGATCTGTTCTACTCGCAGTGGGCGCAGCGCTCCATGCACGCCTGGCGCGAGCTGTTTCGCGACTGGCGGCAGGAGTTGTTCACGCGCACCGGGGTCTTGTGGATGGCCCGGGACGACGACCAGAGCACCAATGACACGGTCGCCACCCTGAAGCGCCTGCACGTTGCGTTCGAGAGCCTGGACCGGAGTGCACTTGAACAACGGTTCCCGCAGTTCAATTTCGGCTCGATCACTCACGGCCTTCTCGAACCCGACGCCGGAGCCATCATGGCCCGGCGAGCGGTGCAGATGGTTGTGCGCCAGGCGGTGAAGCAGAGCGTCGATTACCGCATCACCGCGGTCACCACGCCGACGGTGGCCGGCGCTATTGATGGTCTCTCTGCCAGTGACGGCAGCCGCCTCACCGCCGGCACCTATGTGTTCGCGTGCGGCCCCTGGCTTCCGAAGCTGTTCCCCTCGGTCGTCGGCGGCCGTATCCAGTCAACCCGCCAGGAGGTGTTCTTTTTTGGCGCGGAGCCTGGCGACCCGCGATTCGTCCCACCGCACATGCCCGCGTGGATCGACGTGGCGGGCGGCGTCTACGGCGTCCCCGACCTCGAAGGACGAGGGTTCAAGATCGGACTGCACCACCACGGCCCTCCGTTCGACCCGGACACCGGCGAGCGCATCGTCTCCGATGACGCGCTCCAGGTCGCGCGCATGATCCTCGCCAAACGGGTCCCCTCCCTCGCACAGGCCCCACTGCTCGAAGCCCGGGTGTGCCAATACGCGAACAGCGGAACCGGTGATTTTCTGATCGACCAACATCCAGACCATGACAACGTGTGGCTCGTCGGAGCCGGGTCCGGACACGGCTTCAAACTCGGCCCTGCCGTAGGCGAATACGTGGCTGCGCAGTTGTCAGGACGAGCGTCGCCAGAACCGAGATTCACCCTCAACGCGCATCGTCCCGGCCAAGAGCGAAGAATTTTTTAGGTTTCCTGGCGAGGCGTTCGTCTGGCCAGGCGCGAGGAGGGAACAGCCAGGTGGGATGGGACCGACGAAGCAACGCCGCCAGACGGACGCCTCGCCAGGAAACCGCTCAACAACATCCGGGTTCGCAGCAGGCATCCTCCGGGCCGGCGGTGATGTCGCGGGTGCCGTTCGGGCCATCGACGATGGAGAACGAGCCGACGTAGGGTGCGTGGGACAGCTTGGCGGCGGTGTCGGTGCAGACCTCGACCGCTTCCCCTCGCGGGAACAGGTGCCCTTCCTCGTCGACGACCGCCTTCTGCGGACCGAGATAGATCGCGTACTGCCCGATGAACTGACAGCCGGCCTTCTTCTCGAACTTGTAGCCGCGCACCGTCACCGAGTAGAACTTGCAGCCTTCGACCTCACGCCAGAAGGTCTTCTTCAGCACCGACACGCCGTAGAATCCGGCCTTCTCGACCCCGGCCAGGAACGCCTCCTCGGTCAGCGCTCCCGAGATGCACTCGCCCCAGAGCTGGCCATCGGCCCGCATCTTTGGCGGCACCTCGTCCTCGGACACGATATCGGCCACGACGAGCCGCCCGTGGTCTCTCAGCACGCGCCAGATCTCGCGGAAGACGCGGGGCTTGTCCGATGACAGATTGATGACGCAATTCGACGTCACCACGTCGACGGTCGCATCATCGACCGGGATCTCTTCGAGAAACCCCTGTCTGAACTCGACTGCGTCGTAGCCAAGCGCCTCGGCGACCTTTGGTTGACACTCGCGGGCGACCGACAGCATCTGGTCGGTCATGTCGACACCGTAGATGTGCCCCTCCGGGCCGACCTTCTTGGCGGCGATAAAGCAGTCGATACCAGCGCCAGACCCCAGGTCGACCATCGACTCTCCGGCCGCGAGCGCCGCCGCCGTTACGGGGCTGCCGCACCCGTAGAACCGATCGACAACCTCTTTGGGAATGTGCTCCAGATCCGCGGGCTCCGGCTGAACCGGACAGCAGAGTTCTTCCTGTGGTTTCTCCGCCGCGTCGCCGTAAAACTCACGCACCGTCAGACGCGACTTATTGAGCACCTCTTCCGAGAGCACACACGCCGAATGCGTCGTCCGCACGATCGTGTCCTCATCATGCAGGGTATGCTCGCCCATGCCACGCAGCACGACGGGACGGTCGTAGCCCGAATTCGGCTGCACGGTGGCCCGGCCCTCTCGAACCAGATCCGTGAAGGTATCGGCGGCCAATCCTTTGTAGAGCTCGCAATACGGATCGTGGGCGATGAACGCCGACCGTCGACTCCGGCCCTCGGCGGCCGCCGGCCAGTATCCGTGTTCGACATCGCCCCCCCCGCAGAGAAAACGTAACGAACAGGTCCGGCACAACGGCTTCCGCTCGACGGTCGCCTCGCGCAGGTCTCGGCAGACCGGGCTGGTCTTCCAGATCTCCTCGAGACGCTGCTCGGCCAAACTGCCACACTGCAGCTCGGGGACCCCGGCCATCGAGGCCGATGGATACAAGTTCCCGTCCGTATACAGACAGAGACTGCTCCAGCCAGCTCCGGAGAGGTCGTTCTTCACCCCCGGGCTCCCGTCGAGACGCAGACGAAGTTCCTCGATGTTGTCGATCGACACGCCGAGCTCGGTCGCCACCGCACGCGCCTTCCGCACGGCGGCCAGAATCTCCTCGGCGGCAGGCAGGTCAGCCAGTGCGCCGTCCAGCACGCGACCGCGACGGTGCGGCCACAACAGGTGCACGTTTCGGACGCCGTGGGCGTGTGCGAGTCGCACGATGTCGTCCAATGCACCGAGATTGTGTCGCAGAATCGTCGCTGTCAGCGTCGGCCGCAGGCCGGCCGCGACCGCGATGTCCACACCCTCCAGAATGCGCAGGAACGTGCCATGGCCACGAATCGGATCGTTGATCTCGGCGGTCGGGCCATCGAGGCTGACCTGAATCCGCACACCGGGAACGGGTGCGTCGGCGGCCGCGTCGGTAGCCGGCGTGTGCGCCTCGGCCACGGACGCCAACTGCACCAGACGCGCCAGTCGCTCCCCCTTGAACATGGTCCCGTTGGTCAGGATCACCAACTCGCGGCCGTGCGTCCGCACGACGCGGTCGGCCAGATCCAGAATGTCCGGCCGCGCCAGCGGCTCGCCACCGGTGAAGAACAGCCGTTGCGCTCCGAGCGCCACCGCTTGGTCGATGGCGTCGGCAAGGACCTCGGTCGGCAAGCCTTGTTGGCGCTCAGGTCCAGACGAGACCAAACAATGGGCGCAACTCAGGTTGCAGAAGTCGTTGACCTGAATCCACAGCTCGTGGAGATGCTCGGTCTCCAGATAGGCCGACCGGCCGAGATACGGGGCCGGGGCGGCGCCGTCGGTCGACAGAAACCCCTGGCGAAGGCCGTCGTGCGCGAACGTCTCGACGTGCAGCCAGGCCCGAGTGACATCGAGCCCAGACTCGCTGGCGTAGTCGCGAACCACCTGCGCGAAGGGGGTCCGACCATCGAACCGGCCCAGCAACCCCAATCCGCGATCGTCGGTGCCGATCCAGTGCGGTCTGGCGGGATCGAGCGCCACGGCGTCATTCCCGACGTCCTGCACCGAATAGGCCGGTGCGCGGAGCATGGTCTTGTCTTCAATCACGATAGGCATAGGGACTGACTCGTTTGACGCGGTGTCTGGGGGCACGGATCCCCACTAATGGGAGGCGCTTGCCGCGGCCACCGACGCCCCGGCGGTCCGGGTGGTGTAGGCGAACCACAGACGCACGCCGAATAGGACAGCGAGCACGGCGGCGTAGACGAGCGGTGGGCCGATGTCGATTTTCACCAGCCACAGATAGTGCACGACGCCCGCCACGGCCGCCAAATACCCCAACCGGTGCAACCGGCGCCACCGTTGCCCGCCGAGCCGGCGAATCATGCCTTTGGTCGACGTCAGCGCCAGCGGCACGAGCAACACGAACCCCGTGAACCCGGCCGTGACATACCGCCGCTCGACAATGTCGTCGAGAATCAGATCGAACGCGAAGAAGAAGTCCAACACCAGATAGGTGCTCAGATGGAGCACCGCGTAGAAGAACGCGAACAGCCCGACCATTCGGCGGTACGACGCCAGCGATGACCAGCCGAGCAGCTTCCGCAACGGCGTCACGGCGAGCGCCGCGAGCAGGAAACGCAGCGTCCAGTCGCCGGTCCGATGGGTGATGTCCTCGATCGGATTCGCGGTGAGTCCGCCAGTGAATGCCGCCCAGACCAACAGGCCCAGCGGGATCAAGCACGCCGCGAACACCCACTGCTTGATGCGGCGTACCGTCATCTGGTCTCGCCCTCAGGCACCCCACCGAACCCGCCCGGTGTACTCAGTAGTTCTCGGCCAGATCCATGCCGTCGTAGAGGCTGGCCACCTGGTCGGCATAGCCGTTGAATGGCTCGGTCCTCATTCTGAAGAAGCTGCCGATCCGGCGTTCGCTCGCCTGGCTCCACCGCGGATGACTCACGTCCGGATTCACGTTCGAGTAGAACCCGTACTCGCTCGGAATGGACACGTTCCAGGAATTCCTGGGCTGCTCCTGCACGAACTCCATCTTGACGATCGACTTGATGCTCTTGAACCCGTACTTCCACGGCACCACCAACCGCAGCGGCGGGCCCTGCTGATTCATCAGCGTCTTGCCATACACCCCGACGGCCAGAATGGCGAGCGGATGCATCGCCTCGTCCATCCGCAGTCCCTCGACATACGGCCATTGAAGCGACCGGCCCCGCTGGCCACGCATCTCCTCGGGACGATGCAACGTCTCGAACTTGACGTACTTCGCGTTCGACGTCGGCTCGAACCGCTTGATGAGGTCGCCGAGCGGAAACCCGACCCACGGCACGACCATCGACCAGGCCTCGACACAGCGCAGCCGATAGATACGCTCCTCCAGCGTGTGAGGACGGAGCAAGTCCTCGATCGCCACGTCGGCCGCCGGCTTGTGCATCTCGCCCTCGACCCGGACAGACCACGGGTCGATGGACATTTCGTGGGCGTATCGGGCGGGGTCTTCCTTGTCGGTGCCGAACTCATAGAAGTTGTTGTAGCTGGTGATGTCCTCATACGAGTTGGGCTCGTCGTCGGTGCTGAGCGGCGACTTCACGAGATTCGGAATCGGCTCCTGGGCCTGCACCGTCCCGTCGTATCGTCCAAGCACGGTTCCGCCCGCGATGGCGCCGGCCACCGCGCCCGAAGTGGTCTGAATAAACTGCCGGCGATTGCGATACACCCGCTCGGGAGTGATCTCCGACGAGCGAATGTCCGGCGCTTGCTTGATCAGCATCTGATATCTCCCTGGCCGCTCGTGGTGAAAGTTCCGCTGCATTCGACGGCCGCTGAATCCCGTCGATCTACGTTGTTCATCGGTCGAATACTGCCGGTATTCTCCCTCTTCTCGCCTTGTTCGCCGGGTCCAGCGCCCACCTCGGTGCGACGCGGGACTTCCACCACGGGCTGCTGTCAGCGTGTGGGTGCTGCGGGTCAGCGAGCCACGCCCTTGCTCATGATCAACCCGCTGACGCGACATTGTCAATGTCCAGGTCGCCGGTCACCGACGCCCCGGGGTCAGTCGATCGCAGAAGGGAGGTCGAGAAACTCGACCATTTCCCTCCAGACCCGATCGAGGCTCGCGGCCAACTGATGATCGTCATCGAGCAGGACGAGACGCGCATGCGCCCGACCGGCCGCAAACCGTTCGACCATGGCGGGATTCACCACGAGATCGTGGCGTCCTTGCAGAATCAGCATCGGCAGCGTCGTCGTGGTCGCAAGACTGTCATAGCGCTGGGCATCGGCGTACAGCTCGTAATGCACGTGTCGTCGGCGACCCTCGGCGTAATGCTCGACCTCGAGCCGGTTGGTCACCCGCCACTGCTCGAGCCCATCCGGACCCAGGCCGGTCATCCCACGGCGTCCAAAGTCGAGCGCGGGCGCGAGTAACACCAGTCGTGTCACCGCCAGCCGGCCGCTGTCGTGGTGGTCTGACCGATCTCCCCGTGCCGCCTGCCGCTGCGCGACGTGCAGCGCGACGAACGCGCCAAGGCTCGACCCGACCAGCACCACCGGCGCCGGCAGCGTCGCGACGAGTCGCTCGACCTGTTCCACCATCCGCGACACGGTCAACGTCGCGAAGTCCGGTTCATTGAGATCCGGACACTGGACGCTCACCCCGCGCCGCACAAGGCGCTCGCCCAGCCCTCGGGCCTTCGACGAATCGGGCGACGAGGCAAACCCGTGCAGATAGATGGCATGCATGGCGGAATCCGCCGGCCTGCGAGCCCGTGATCTGGGTGCCGCTAGAGCCGGTTCGTGCACCCCGGCCGGCATCGACACACGATCTCTTTGTCGCCGTCGGTGTGGTAATCGTAGGTGAGTTCCTCACCGGCCTTGATGTTCCGACCGGCAATGATCCAGATTTTGTTGTCGATGATGTTGCTGTAGCAGTTGGGTTTGCACGCGTGGTTGATAAACCGTGCGATGTTCCCGTTCACGTTCGCGTCAATGACCGAGCGCCGGTTCAAGCGGAAGCACCAGATCTCACCGCGTCGGAGATACCGGTCCTCTCGGTCTTCACTCTCCTTCGAGGTGATTTTCTCCCCATCGTAGGTGTTGATCCGTTTGTTCTTGTTCATGTCCTCAAGCGCGAACACCCCCCAGCCGTGCAGGGAGGATCGCTTGCGGCGTATCCGAGGCAGAGATATCGCACCCAATCTCGCGTCCTTTGTCTCTCGTATCTCGGTGTCCGACCTCGCGACGACGTCACGACAGTCGGGGTTGGCGCGTCACGCAAAACCGCAGCATCATAGCAGCCCCGCGACAGGGTCCGGCAGCGTGCATATAATCGCGACGGTGACGCCCCCCTGCCAGGAGCCGCAACCGGCACTGCTTCGACGCGGCATCGAGCAGTTCAACCGCGGCGAGTTTTTCGAGCAGCACGAGACCCTGGAAGACCTCTGGCGGGAGGAGTCTCGGCCGATCCGCACCCTCTATCAGGGCATTCTACAGATCGGGGTCGCGATGTATCACGTGCAACGCCGCAACCACCACGGCGCCGTCTACATGCTGACCCGGGGCAGTGACTACCTCCGCCCGTTCGCCCCCTCATGCCAGGGCGTGGACGTGGCCGACCTGCTACAGCAAGCCGCGCGCGCTCGGGAGGAGGTGGAACGCCTGGGTCCGGAACGACTCGACGCCTTCCAGTGGTCCCTAGCGCCGCGCGTCCGAGCAGCCTAGGTTTTCCGACGAGGCGCCCATCTGGCGGCGTTGCTTCGTCGGTCACAGCCCACCTGGCTGCTCCCTCCTCGCGCCTGGCCAGACAGACGCCTCGTCAGAAAACCCCCTCGGGCAGGAAACGGGTCACGCCCAACTGGCGGCCGTAGTAAGAGCCTTTAGGTCCGCTGAACGATCAGCGCCCCTGAAGGGGCTTGCTACGATCCCACGGCCGCCGTTTCCTCGGGAGACAGACGCCTCGCCTGGAAACCGCACGCAATCGTCGTGTCGTCATTCGTAGCGGCGGGTCTTTAGACCCGCCTCGCAGCGAAGGTCGAATCGCACGATTGTATACTCGCCGACATGAGTCCCGCGCCGAGATTCACTGACCAGTCCGTCAAGTTCCTGCGCTCGCTGAAGCGGCACAACACCCGTGAGTGGTTCACCGCCCACAAGGACGACTACGAGACACACGTCCGCACCCCGATGCTCGCCATCATCGAACGGCTGGCGGGTGACTTTCCACGTATCGCCCCAGATCTGATCGCGTCGCCCCGCTCGATGTATCGCATCTATCGAGACACCCGGTTCTCACCGGACAAGACGCCATACAAGACACACGTGTCGGCCTCGTTCTCTCATCAGACCTTGCCGAAACACGAAAGCGCCGGGCTCTATTTTCACCTCGGCCCAGACCAGTTGTGGATCGGCGGAGGTCTGTACGCCCCACAAACGCCGCAACTCCAGCGCATTCGCGAACACATCGTGTCCAACCTCCGGAGCTTTCGGACGCTCGCCGAGTCGCCCGCCATGCGACGCTTCGGGGGCGTCACCGGTTCGATGCTGAAGCGTGTGCCACGTGGGTTCCCCGCTGACCACGAGGCCGCGGACTATCTGCGTCTGAAACAGTATCTGGCGGGCGAGGAACTGGACCCCGCACTGGCCCTCAGCCCGCGGCTCTACAGCACGCTGGTACGACGATTCACCGCCCTGGCCCCGCTGATCACCTTCTTGAACGCTCCACTCCTTAAGGCCTCACGCCTCACGTTTTCCTGACGAGGCGCCTGCCTGGACGGCGTTGCTCCGTCGGTCACAGGGCGCCCGGCGAACCCGGGGGCGGGTCCCTCGTCTAAGTAGGGCAGATCATCCAAGACCGATCCGCGACAAGGAGGCTCCATGTTCCGCGCAGTCACCGCCGTTGTTCTGACCGTTGCCCTCTTCGGGCTCGCCGGGTGCGGCATTCACGCCGGGGAAACAGGTCTCAGTCTGAATTTCGGCCGCGAAGCCGACAGCCCATTCGAATGGAGCGGTCAGCTTGCCGAGGGCCAGTGGCTCGAAATCAAGGGCATCAATGGGGAGGTGAACGCGGCGCCGGCCACCGGTGACACGGCCGAGGTGACCGCCGCGCGTACCGGCATTCGTAGTGACCCCAACGAGGTCGAACTCGTGGTGGTCGAGCATGCTGACGGGGTGACCATTTGCGCCCTGTATCCGTCCGGAGGCAGCGAACCGAACGAGTGCGTGCCGGGAGACGGCGGCCGGAACCGGACCCGACGCAACGATGTCAAGGTAGCGTTCGACATCCAGGTGCCAGCCGGAGTCCGCTTCGCCGGACGTATGGTGAACGGCGCGGTCCGGGCGGAAGACCTCACAGCGGACATCCGGGCACAGACCGTCAACGGCAATGTTCGACTGTCGACCACGCGGGGCGCCAGTGCGAAAACTGTCAACGGATCGATCAGAGCCTCTTTCCAAGACTCATCCTGGAGTGGCGAGGCCGCGTTCGAGACGGTGAATGGCAGTATCCGGCTCAACGTGTCACCCGACATCAATGCGGACCTGAACATCCGCACCGCGAACGGCCGGATCACCACGAACCTTCCGGTCGATACGACTCGGGCGACGCGACGCCGCGTAGAGGGCACGCTGGGAGATGGAGGCCCGCCGCTCCGCCTGAAAACCGTCAACGGCAGCGTCACTCTGGGCCCGGTAGAGTGAGCCGACCAGGCGCTCGGCGACTGGCTAGTGCCCGGTCCGTCGCTCGGGCACTTCCGCGTGCGGCGGGCCCGGTGAAAATGCCCGCATCGCGAAGCCGGCGCCGTCGCCAGACTCGACGAGGTCCGGTGAACCGCAGCGTCTCTCCCCAACCAGCATCGACAAGCGGGACATGAGCGTCGTGACCCGGGCGGCGTCCGGTTGCGCACGCTCCAGCAGCGAGATCTGTCGGCCTTCTGTCGGCGCCAGGTCGACGGCCACGGTGACCTCCCTCACCCGAGCGCGTGGAGGGTTCAGGTCCAGCTCGAGCCGCACCAGCGTCCGCAGCGCCTTCGAGTCGCGCGTCGGAGCCGCGAGCGTCACCCGCGAGGCATGGATCTCCCCCGTGACCAGCTTCAACTGCACCTGCACCACTGACGCGCCGGCGCTTGCCTGAGCCAGCCGGGCGCACAGGGTCTCGAACACGCGGCTCAACACGAAGGAGAGCGGATCGAGCCCCTCGACCGGCGTCTCGAGCCTCAGAGTCGACTCGACTCGCTGGTCCGCCGACGCCGCCGCCCACAACGCGTCATCTTCCCCGCGCGCGAACCGTTGCAACGCCAGCCCCCCCGGCCCAAGTCGCTCCAGCAACGTCGCGGAGGACTGATGGGCCAAGTCACCCAGCGTGCGTACTCCCCAGCGGCGCACCGTGGACAACAACGCGAAGGCCGGGATGGCCAACCCTACCCCTGCTACCGGCGCCCTTCGGCGCGCTGGTCCCGTCACGCCTCGTGCCTGCAGCCGCGCCAGCGTCCGCAAGACGTCGAGCGGGAGGAACGCCAAGACCGCCGCTTCCTTCCCGGGCTCGACCACGATCAGTCCACTGCGCGCCTGAACGATCAACAACGCCGCCGACCGGGTAGACGCCACGGCAATGCGGAGATACAGGCGCCGGTCGGCGGCCGCTCGGCGGAGCGCGGCCCCTAGTTCCCGGCTGCTCCCAACCCGATCCGTGATCCCCGTCGCGTCGAGTACGACCAGATTGTCGCCATGCACCTCGACCCTCGGCGACTGTTCACGTGCTAGCCGCACGAGTTCATTGGTGACGAGTTTGGCGCGTGGCACCCCGTCGTTGGATCGGAACGCGAGACCGCGTGGCGGAGCGTAGAGACAAGCAAACATGCGTGGCACCCTTTCCCAGATACGAGACGCGAGGACTCAGGCTTCGGCGCACTGCCCTCGAAACGTAACAAACGCATCAGACGAACGATGGGCCGGAACGACCCGGACCTCCCACACCACATCGGCCGACCGAGCCCAAGCCGCAGCCCTAGCCCCAGATGGTCCAGCGGGTCCCACATCGCCGGCACCCGTGTCTGCCGATGCCCGCAGCACGACCACCTGCCCCTCCGCACTTCGCGCCGTCGGTTCTGGCCCGAGCAGGAGCCCCGTCGTCTTGCCGCCCTCCAACCGACGGAACAAACGCGGCCAGGCCGTGGCCGGCACCTGCCGCATCTGACGGGCCGACAGATGTCTGAGGTCGAGCACGGCCACCCCGAATTCGTCCGTGTCAATGACCAGTTCCAGCGCCGTGAGCGCCCGCGCAATAGTGGGCGACACGTCACGGGGCTGCCCGCCCCCTTCGCCGCGGACCCACAGCAGACGTGACAGGTCGAGCCCGGACGCTGCGCTGGCCGTTGGCATGAATTGGTCGCCCGGGTCGATGAGCGCCACCACCTCACCCCGTCCGGTGGCGGTAGCCAACACGGTCGCCAGCACACCGGTCCGAGTCGACGAGCGCGGACCGACGATCTCAGACAGCTGACCGCGGGCGAACCCGCCCCCGAGCAGCTCGTCGAGTCCGGGATGACCGGTGCCGGCCAGATCGCACGGTCGTCGGCCACACGCCACGGATGTCGTCTGGTCCAGTCGACGGTCAGGTGAGGCCCGATGGCGACGGGAAATGGTCGGCATGTTCGTATTTCGCTTTTTGTTCGCTTTCTTTGAAATATAGCCCGCCAGCCGGGAATGATCAAGGGGAATTCGCAGATCGCCGGTCGTACGGATGTCTTGACGAGCCACCCGGTGCCGGGTGTTACGATGGGGCGGCGGGTGTGCTCCGAGGGCAGGACGTGTTTTTCGAAATCCTCGATATTCTCCACCGCGGCATGAGGCTGCGATGCCCTTGTTGCGGCCACGGACGGCTCTTCAAGAGCGCGCTACGCACCTACGATCGCTGTCGGGCCTGCGACGAGCGATTCGAACGCGAACCTGGTCAGTGTTTCGGTGCGATCTACGTCAACCTCGGGCTGTCCGGTCTGCTCACCCTCACGGCCTACTTGATGACAACCACGCTCTTCTCGTTGACGATGCCCCAGCAACGCAGCATCTTGATCCCCGTCGCCGTCCTCGGCCCGTGCCTGTGCTTCCGTCTGGCCAAGGGACTCTGGACCAGCATCATCTTCTTCGGTGAAGGACTGTATCTCCAGTGGCCGAACCGGTAACTGATCCGCCCCCTACCCCGCCCGCCACCGCCGTTCCGTCCCCCACGCCGTCGACCGGGTCTGCGGTTCTTCGGCGGTTGGCCGTGGCCTTCACCTTCGAGAAGTTCCGCAATCTGTGGCTGGCCGCCTTCACCTCGGCGCTCGGCACCTGGATGCAACGGCTCGCCAAGCAGCTACTGATTCTGAATCTGACCGGGTCGGCCTTCATCCTTGGTCTCGACACGTTCTTCGCCGAGCTGCCTCTGCTGCTCTTTACGCTGGTCGGCGGGGTCGTGGCCGACCGGCACGACCGCCGCCATCTGCTGATGGCATCGCAGACGCTGCAGATGGCCTGTGCCCTGGCCCTCGCCGCCATGGTCTTCTTCGATGTCACCCGGGTGCGCTACATCCTGGCGCTATCGTTCACGGCCGGGTTGGCGCAGGCCTTCGGGGGTCCGGCGTTCCAGTCGCTCATCCCAGCGTTGGTGCCGCGCCAGCATCTCCCGAACGCCGTCGCACTGAACTCCATCCAATTCAACCTGGCGCAGGCGATCGGCCCGCTCATCGGCGTGGTCGTTCTGGCCGCGCTCGGCATGGCCGGCTGCTTTGGCATCAACGGGTTGTCGTTTCTCGCGGTCATCGCGGTGCTCGGGCTGATGCGTCTGCCGCCGCCGCCACCCGGCACACGACAGCGGCTGCTGACCGAGCTGCGAGGCGGACTCTCATACGTGCGCCATGGCGGCGCGCTCCTGGCGCTTACCGTGCTGGCATTCGCCACCACGTCGTTGGCGCTGCCCCTGAGAACGTTTCTCCCGGTATTCGCCGTCGACAACGCGCATCTGAGCTGGATGATGGCGTCGGTCGGCGCCGGCTCGGTGCTCGGGGCGCTGATCGTCGCCTGGCTTGGCAAGTTCGACCACATGGGCCGCACGCTGCTGGTGGTGCAGGTCCTGTTCGGCGGTATCATCGCCGCCTTCGCGCTGCTCCCGATCTCCGGGTTCAGCTATGTGCTGCTGTTTCTGAGTGGCACCGCGCTCCTGATGATCTTCTCGCTCACCAACTCACTGGTGCAACTTGCGGTGCCCGACGAGCTGCGCGGACGCGTGATCAGCATCTACCTGGTCGCGTTTCGTGGCGGCATGCCGCTAGGCAGTCTCGTCAGCGGGTACTTCATCTCGCAATACTCCGCGCCACCTGTCATCGCCATCAACGCACTGCTGCTCTCGCTGGTGGCGGCGGCGTTTCTTATCGGGAACAAACAGGTGCGGGAGTTGTAGTGGCGGCGCGCGCCAACGGGTGGCACGGAGTGGGCGATGACCGGACCGGTCAGGTTTACCCAGCCGCCTGAATCTGACTCCACCGACCAGTGACGTCCACGTCTGGCAACTCGAGAGCGAGGGCCAAACATTCTTCGTCGAGCACCGCTCGATCGAGCGCCGCGTCTACGGGCAACCTCGGGAAACGCGTGACGCCCACCTGTCCGTCGTCGACACCCGCGGCCTCAAAGGCCTCAGCGGCCAGCAACCCGACCGCGGTCGGGTCGTTTAGATCCACTGTGGCGCTCGAACAGAATGCGGTCGCCAAGGGCCCGCCACTCGAGCGTGCACAAGCGCAGGGTCGCGCGCATCCGGGCGGCCTCCGCAAGACGCTCCGCCAGTTCCTCGTCGGTCATATTCACGCAGGCCATTCGTTCCGAATCACACGGTCGTGAGCGGCACGTGCATTACCGTCTATGATCAGGATGATCTGCGCCGCCGGGCGCGGACAGCCGATGGATTCTGAATCGAGGCCTCCATGCCGTCGACCGCACCCGGACCTGTATCGACATCTCATGCCGGCGCCCGAGTCGCTCTGGTCTTGCTCGCGGCCATGGTCGTGGGGGGCGGCGGCTACCTAGCGAGCCGCACGTGGCGACACATCGAACGGCTGAACACACAGATCGGCACGCTGGAAGAGACGCTGCAG
Source organism: Vicinamibacteria bacterium (assembly GCA_963577695.1). GTDB lineage: Bacteria > Acidobacteriota > Vicinamibacteria > Vicinamibacterales > UBA8438 > UBA8438. The sequence goes on from CAUZAY010000009.1 coordinate 22,013, forward strand.
CAGACCGCCGCCGAGGCCGAGGCCGCCGCGCGGCGAGCCGAGGAGGCGGAACGCTCCGCCATCGATGCGTCCGCGTCGGCCGCGGAGGCGCGCGAGAACGCCGACCAGGCCCGCCAGGACGCGCTCAACTCAGACGAACGAGCCAACGTCGCCGATCGTCGAGCCACCGATGCGGTTCGAACCTCGATTGAGGCCCAGGACGAGGCGCGGCGGGCGCGCGAGGAAGCCGAGGAAATTGCTCGGGTCGCCGAGGCGGAAATGAACCGGCTCGCCGAGGCATTGGGCCGCATTGCCGAGACGCGGCGCACCGCGCTCGGCCTGGTCATGAGTCTCGACGAGGGCTACCTGAAGTTCGACTTCGACCGGGCCGATCTACGTCCCGAGAGCCGAGAGATGCTGTCGCGGATTGCCGGCATCCTCTTCACCGCCACCGATTCCGCCATCACCATCACCGGGCACACCGACGCCAGGGGTGGGGCCCAGTACAACCAGGAATTATCGGAACGCAGGGCGCAGGCGGTGGCGGACTACCTGATCGAGGCCGGCCTCCCCGCCGACCTCTTCACGGTGGAAGGCCTCGGCATGTCACAACTCGTCGACGCCAGCGACACGGCAGAGGCCCATTTGAAGAACCGGCGGGTCGAGCTGGGCATCGTCAACGCGCGCATCATCGATTCCTACGCGAACGTCCCCTCCCGGTAACGCGGCACCGGGTGCCCCGTCACGGGCGAGCAGCCCGTGGCGAAAGTGCCGCTGCATTCGACGGGCTGCTACCGCATGAGCGGGCGCCACTCGAGCGTCCAGCTCACCGGCAGTTCGACCGGCGTGTAGCAGATGGCGTCGTCGCACGCCTGATACGCCAGCACCCCCTCGATGGTCAGGGTCGCGTCCGGCTGGGCCGCCATGCCGGCGATCTCCCGGGTCATCGGAATGGTCACCTCCAGGACGAGCTGGAACGGCTGCTCGAAGACCTCGACCCGTTCGTCGAGTGGCTCGAAGTGGTAGATCTCGGCGGCCGGATAGGTCACGTCGTGGGCTCGAACGAACTCAGGCGCCTCAACCCGCAGGCGGATGACCTGATAGCTGTGCGCACCCGGAGCATAGACGTGCATCCCCGCCTTCGGTGTCACGTCGACCACCAGCGAGAAGCGATTGCCGGGTGCCACCGTTCGGCGGTCGGCTCCCGATCCGCGTCGCGGCCTCATCCGCGGCGCCGGCGGCCTGTCTCAGCTGACGACGCTGCCCGATGAACTCGCTGTGAAGCCGCCGGCACTCCGCTTCCAGCCGATATCGGAGATCGTCGACATGCGTCACCCAGCGCGGCGCCGGCGGCGCCGGGAGCGGCATCCCATGGATCAGGCGGGTCAGCACCTCGATGTCATGCAGCCGCCCAAGCGTGTCTTGTACCGCTTTCAGCCGCTGCGCCGGGGCCCGCCGTCGGGTCGCTCCCGCCTCGCCGGCCAGCTCGAAGCCGTAGCGCAGTTTCTTGGTGGCGATACGGACGGCGTGGAGACGATCGGACACGTACAGCACACCCGCCGCATCCACCGCGTCGCGAAGCTGACTGGCCCGAGCCCCCATCCGTACCGACAACGTCCGGGTCCAGGCGCCCGTCGTCGACCCGCGCAGCTGCGCCCCCACGGCGCTCAGCCGACGTCCAAGCTTGGTCGCGTGCACCCGTTTGAGGTCCGAGACCATCTGACGCCTGGCAGTCGCGCGAAGGTCGTCAAGATGCTGTCGCAGCCGAACCGTCGCGTCGTCAGGGGTCCGCCCATCACGCGTCAGCTCGTCCAGCAACTCGATCCCAACGTCTATTTCGCGCACCCGGCCGAGCGCACGCCCCACCCGCTGCAGGCGGCGCCGGGCCCGGGTCGTCGCCTTGCCCCGGACCTCGGCCGTGACCAGCGGGAGCAGTTCTCGCAAACGCCGAGTCGCGACGCGACAATCGTGTAGCGGCTCCACCTCGCCGGCGACGGCCGCGCCCAGATTCCGCTCGAACGCATGGAGATAGCGGCCGAACGGGTGCTCCAAGCGATGTCGACGGGGCATGGTAGGATGGGCGTCGTTACGCAGACGTGCCGTGGACGGCGCGTTCGAACCTTCAGATTATATCCAACGCCTCGTACCCACAGCACGCTCGACATACGTGTGACACGCGCCTGACGCATGCGTATCGCCGCCATCGACATCGGCACGAATTCGGTCCACATGATTGTGGTCCGGGTGCGCCCGGACCTCTCGTTCGAGATTGTCGACCGGGAGAAGGAGATGGTGCGTCTCGGACACGCTCGGATCGCCATCTCGAATCGGACACCCATCAGGCCCTCCCTCCGCCGCGGGGTCCTCAGACGCGTGACCGCCCGAACGCTCGTCGGGACGCTGATCGTGGCGGCGGGTACGGTCCCGCACGCGTCGGCGCAGGAGAGCGACTTGATCGCGCCGGGCGCGAAGGTAGAGCGGCTGGCGACCGGGTTCGGCTTTCTGGAGGGGCCCGCAGCCGACGCCGACGGTGCGCTCTACTTCAGCGATGTGGTCAACCAACGGATACATCGGTGGTCGCCGCAGACCGGCGTCACCACGTTTCGGGAACGCACCGGTCGAGCGAACGGGCTGCGAGTCGATCTCGACGGCACGCTGCTGGTGTGCGAAATGGACACTCGGCAGTTGACGGCCATCGACCAGGACGGTCAGCGGTCAGTCCTGGCGGACGAGTTCGAGGGACAGCGGTTCAACAGCCCGAATGACCTCTGGGTAGACCCGAAAGGGGGCATCTACTTCAGCGACCCGCACTATGGCCCAGCCGATGCCCAGGAGATCAAGGGGAACCACGTCTACTATCTGGCGCCAGACCGCGAGACTCTCCTCCAGGTCACCACCGATCTCGTGCAACCGAACGGCATTGTGGGGACTCCGGATGGTTCGAGGGTCTACATCGCGGACCAGGGGGCCGGCCGGTTGTGGGCGTACCGACCGTCGGATGACGGCTCGTTGGGCGACAAGCGACTCTTCGTCTCGCAAGGCTCGGACGGCCTCACCATGGACGAGCGTGGCAATCTGTATGTGACCGGACAGGACATCACCATTTTTGACCCCAGCGGGGAACCCATCGCCTCGATAGGGGTACCGGAACCACCCGCGAACCTCACGTTCGGTGGACTGGAGGGAACGACGCTGTTCATCACGGCCCGCACATCGCTCTACCGAGTGGACATGCTGGTCACCGGACAATAGGACCGGGGCCGACCTCCCCGGACTTGAGCCTCGACCAGGCCATCCGATTCAGCTAAAATTGTTCTCCTACCCTGTCGAATACAGTGGGGCTTCATCGCAAGTAGAGTTGCGCCATGGGTCAGTCGCTTTGCGTCCAGTGCCGGACACAACCGGTCGATCTAGCGTTGCGGCCGTTCTGCAGCGAGCGATGCAAACTCCTGGATTTTGGAAACTGGGTGGCCGGCCGCTACCGCGTGGCGGGCGACGCGACCACTATCCGCAACGGTGACGATCCGGACCCGGACGCTTGATACACGACGCGAAGAGTTGCTGACATCTTATGGCTGACACGCTGACGATTACCGACAACCGCACGGGCAAGCAATATAACGTCCCCGTCACGGACGACACGATTCGGGCGATGGACCTCCGTCAGATCAAGGTCAACCCGGATGACTTCGGCTTGATGACATACGACCCGGCGTTTCTCAATACCGCATCGTGCCGCAGTGCGATCACCTTCATCGATGGGGGCAAAGGCATCCTGCGTTACCGGGGATACCCGATCGAACAGCTGGCCGATCACGGGACGTTCGTGGAGACCGCCTATCTCCTGCTGGATGGCGAACTGCCGAACGACACCCAGCTCGCGGCGTGGAAACAGGACCTCTCCGGTCACGTGATGCTCCACGAGAACATCAAGAAGTTCATGGAGGGGTTCCGATACGACGCCCATCCGATGGGCATCTTCTTGAGCACGGTCGGCGCGTTGTCTACGTTCTATCCGGTGGCAAAAGATGTCGACGACCAACCGTCGCGACGCCGGCAGAGTCTGCGGCTCATCGCCAAGGTACCGAGCATCGCGGCGTATGCGTATCGGCACCACGTCGGAAAGCCATATATCTATCCGGACAGCGAGCTCAGCTACACCGGCAACTTCCTGAACCAGTTGTTCAAGCGGACAGAACCGATCTACCGGCCCGACCCAGTGCTGGAGCGCGCGCTTGAGGTGCTCTTCATCCTGCACGCGGACCACGAACAGAACTGCAGCACCAGCGCGATGCGAGGCATCGGCAGCTCGAACGCGGACCCGTATGCGTCAATGGCCGGCGCCGCCGCGGCGCTCTCCGGCCCGCTGCATGGCGGCGCCAATGAAGCGGTGTTGCGGATGCTGAACGACATCGGCTCCCTCGACAAGGTGCCGGCGTTCGTCAAGAGCGTGAAGGACGGCGAGGGGCGGCTGATGGGATTCGGGCACCGGGTCTACAAGTCGTACGACCCGCGAGCGACCGTCATCAAGAGAACGGCGAACGAGGTTTTCGAGGTTACCGGACGCAACCCGTTGCTCGATATCGCGCTCGAGCTCGAGCGGATCGCGCTGCAGGACGAATACTTCGTGTCTCGCAAGCTGTATCCGAACGTCGATTTCTACTCAGGGCTGATCTATCAGGCGATGGGATTCGACCCGGCGATGTTCCCGGTGCTGTTCGCGATCGGACGGACGGCCGGATGGGTGGCCCAGTGGGAAGAGCTGATCAGCGACAAAACCCGGAAAATCGCCAGACCGCGGCAGGTCTACGTTGGCGAGGACGCGAGAGACTACGTTCCACTGGCCGACCGCTCGTAAAGGCGCGCGACAATGCGCGCCCCGCGTCCGACGGAGAGGGGCATTAGGGTCCCCACGTAGTGGTCGCGTGGGGTTCGGGGCACGGCCCCGTCTACGTAGTGCTGCCGCGGTAGCTGACGACCAGCACGGTCACGTCGTCATTCTGCGCTGCACCCGCGGTAAAGGTCTTCACACTGGAGAACAGGTGCTCGAGTTGGGTCTGGGCGTCGCGCGCTGATCCGTCGATGCTGGACTGAATTCGCTCGTCTTCGAATTCCTCGCCTTCGGCATTCATGGCCTCCGAGACACCGTCGGAGAAGGTGACCACGAAGTCGCCCGGCTCCATCGTGACAGTCGCCTGCTCCAGCGGTGTGGGGTCGAACAACCCCAGTGGCATCCCCCCGGTTTCCAGACGCTGTATGCCATTGCGCCCGACGAGAAACGGCGGGTTGTGGCCCGCGTTGCAATAGGACAGCTCACCCGCCGCATTCAGCACCGCATAGAACAGCGTCACGAAACGCGCCTCGATGCCTCGGTGGACCAAGGCGGCATTCACACCGCTGAGCGTCTTGGCCGGACCCGCCGCGGTGATGCTCTGGGCCGCCAGGCTCCCCTGCAGCAACGCCCCGAGCAACGCAGCCGGCGGCCCCTTGCCAGACACGTCGCCCAGCGCGAAGCCGAAGCTGCCGTCCGGCAGATCGACATACTCGAAGAAATCTCCGCCGATCGAGCGGCACGCCAGCATCTCCGCCGCCGCGTCGAAGAACGCGCCGGCTCGGTTGCGGGTCGGCAGCAACGCCTGCTGAATCTGGGCTGCCGTCGCCATCTCCTGGTCAAGCCGCGCCTTTTCGAGCGCGTCCCGATACAACTGCGCGTTGTCGATGGCGACAGCGGCCTCCGCCGCCAGGGTATCCAGCGTGTCCCGGGTCCCATCGTCCAGGAGCGTCCCCTTCTTCCGGCTGTCCAGATAGAGCACTCCGATACGACGGTCTTCGGTCGTGCTGTCGCCCAACGCCTCGACATAGCGCACGAGCCGCAACGGCACACAGAGCACGTTCCGGATCCCGAGTGCCACCGTCCCCATATGCTGGTTGGCCAGGTCGCCGTCGAGCAGGTCCGCCTCCATCCGCGACTGTCCCGTGCGGTACACCTCCTCCGGTATCTTCTGGCTGGTCTCGAAGCGACTGCCGGGCAACGTTTTGCGGTCGCGGGAACGGCCCAGCTTGAATTCCAACCCCTGCGAATCGGTCTCGGACAACATGATGAAGCCGCGCTCGGCCCCAGCCACCGCGATTGCAGAGTCAATGACCAACGCCAGCACTTCGTCCAGCACCTTACCGGATCTGAGTGCGCGCAGACCCTCCAACAACACCGCCACCTGGCGCATCTGGCCAATGGCCACGCTACCACCATCCTCGGCGACCCTATCCGCCAACTGGAAGACCATCTCGGCCCCCCCGCTCCGCCCCAGCTTGACGCGATCACCATGCGCGAGCTGTCGCTCGGAGACTTCGTCGCCGTTGACGAACGTGCCATAGCGGGACCCGCGGTCGTGCAACTCGTAGCCGTCACCGACGGCGACTATTTCTGCGTGGTCGCGAGAGACTTCGCCGCTAGGCAGATGCAGGTCGCTCGTGACCCGTCGACCCATTTGGAACGGGTCCTTCGAGATTTCGACGACTCGCCGACCTAGTTGATCAGTAATTTCAAGTCTGGCCTGAACCATGGATTGTCTTCGTGTGGCACTGCCCTGAGGCAGGCCGGAGATTGGAGTGCGCTCCGAGATGATACCGGCATCAGAGGACGCCGACCACAACAGATGTGCCCGGCCGGCCGCCGACGCAACCGGCGTGCACCGCCATCGAGGTCACGAGCCGAGCCGACGCTGCCCCCACCACAGCGTCAGCGCCATGCCGCTCCACACGGCCGCAGACGCCATCCTGGCCAGGGGGACCTCCAGCCAGCGATCGACGACCACGGCCACCAGCACGAGCGCGAGCAACGTGACCCACAACCAGAGCGGCGATCGTCCGACCGCCGCCGCCGGCTCGCGCTGACGGACCGTGGTGCTGGTCCCACAACGAAAGCAGATCAGGGCGTTGTCGGCAATCTCGGTCTGACACGTGGCACACTGCATGACGTCGCTACACGCTCTCCGTCAACTCGACCCGTCGCGGAGACGGCGTGACACGCGGGCAAGCTCCACCAGCATCCGTTCCAGCTCACGCAGGTACGCGCCCGGGCTCATCTGCGCCTTCACGGCCCGCAACTCCTGCAGGTCTTCGATCAAGACGTCTCGCCTGGCCACCAGCGGGGCGAGTTGCGGGTCGGTGACAACGCCGGCTCCGGCCGGCCCGGCCCCGAGAAACTGGCTGGCCGCCCTCAGCCCGTCCGGACCCGGCTGCCCCGCCTCGCGGCCTCGACCATCGCCGCTGTCGTCCAGGAGCGCCCGTTCGGTCGACAGGCGACCCTGGTCCTGATACCAGCGCCGCACCCCACGGCTGGCAAAGTCGAACGCCTCGAGAATCGAGACCCGACCGTTTTTGTCCGAGTCCCCCGCGCGCGCCACGAACGCGGCCACGAAAAACTCTGGAAAGACGGTGTCGTAGCGTTGGACGGTCGACTCGGTAGCGGTGACAATCGTACGTCGACGACCTGACAATCGCTCGATGAACGGCGAGCTGACGCTTGTCGTGTTCACCACGACCACCCGACCGGGCACCCG
>CAUZAY010000010.1:0-28771 GCA_963577695.1 Vicinamibacteria bacterium
CCCTCGGCCGGTGGAATCTCAATGTCGGCGGCCACCGTGTCGATGCCATCCACCTCCAGACTCCTCCGGATGGCCTCACTCTTCTGCCAGAACGAGTCGAGCTCCCCGGTGAGCGTCACCTCGGTGCCGACGACGGCCACGTCCAGCCGACGCAGCGACCGCTCCTTCCGCAGAGCTTCGCGGACCTCCTGCTCGAGCTGGGGGCCGGCCTGCGCCAGCGCCGAGCTTGCCGGAAGGCTCAGGGCGCAGACGAACAAGACGGCATGTGCGGCCGTGGTGGCATGACGCTGCATAGCGATCTCCTTGTGGCGTAGCTCAAGACGTTTGTATCACATTGGCGTCACTGGCGGAGACAGATGTCGGGCCGGAGACAGGCGGCCGACCCGTGCCCGGTCCCTACGGGCGGCTGCGTTTCCCAAACAGCGCGCTGAAGATCTGTTGGAGAAGGTCAGGCCGTTGCCCCAGCAAATCGTAGAGGTCGCCGCGGTCGATACGCAGGCCGCTGCCGGCTTGAGCCACCACCAGTCGGCGGGGCTCCGCCCCGGCCTCGCCGTCCTGGCCGGCAAGCGCCGCCAGCAGTCCGATGACGTCCCCCGGTCCGGCGGGGATCGGCGGCACGGACCGATCCCGCACCTCCAGTGAGAGGGCCCCGGAGAGGACCACGTAGACCATCGGGGGGGCGGTGTTCTCGGAGACCACGGCGTCCGCTTCAAGCTCGAAATGGTGGGCGATTGCTGCGAGATGGCGCATCTCGATGGCGCTCATTCTCGAGAACACCGGGACCCGCTGCATGGCCAGCACTTTCTGAATCGGCGTCAGTGGCTCCATCACTGGCCGGATCAGCGCGGTGTCGAGGTTGCCCTTGATGATTGCCGCCCTCTCGGGCGGCCCGCGCCCGGCCAGGGTGCGGAAGAAGCCTTGCACCAGGTCGATGTTGTCCGCGAGCAGGGTGCGCATCTGGTCGGTGCTCAGCCGCAAGGTGACACACGGCTCAAGTGTCCTGACCGTGTGGGACATCAAGTGACCGTTGAGCACCTCTTCGAACCCCAGCGTGACCGGTGGCGAGATTTCGTGCGGCGTACCGCGACGGGCGGTGGACACGATCCGGCCGTCGAGCAGCACATACAGCGCGTCCGGCACGGTGCCCTCCTGCAAGAGGGTCGTGGCCGCCTCGTGGCGCGTCTGGTGACCGGTCCCGGCGATTCGAAAGAGTTCGTCGATACCGACCGAGGCGAACATCGGGATCCCTCGCAGCCGCGCGACTAGCGCCACCGCCGGCAGCGCCTCGAGCCACAGTTCGCGACGACGCCCGCTGGTCAGACGGCGCGAGGCCAACGTCCAGGACGCGGCCTCGAACACATACCAGTCCTTCACGTCGCGGTGCGCCAGCACGAACTCGACATCGTCGGTTAGGCTCCAGATCTCTTTTTCTCGGACGAGGTCGATCGCGGCGGCGGCCACGACCGAGTCGTCGTCGTTGATCAACTGGAGCAGCGTCTCTTCGACGTTACGCGGACGTGTCTTGAGCACCACGTTGGCCCGGCGGACCTTCTCGTCGAGCGGCATCTCCTCGAGCACCGGCATCAACCGTCCACGTAGATGACTGGACAGAATATTGTCCAGATACTCGAAGGCGCTCGAACGCGCCCGTGCGTCGCCCCGCTCGATGGCCCACCGCGCGGCCGCAATGTCCTTCCACGGATACAGCAATCCAAGCAGACGATAGATGCGGTCAAGGCCGCGACGAGACTTCTGATCCAACGTCATCGCCAGTACCGAGTTGGTGGGAAGTCCCGCTCGAACGAAGAGATTGTGATGCAGGGTCAGTCCGTTGAAATAGGTCCTGCCCTCCTTGAGGGCGAGCACTTCGAGTGGTTCCGGCTTGAACGTCAGTTCGGGGTTTGCCCGGCTCAGCTTCTGAATCGCGCTGAGCACTTTGTAGCGCAGAAATCCGTCCGTCTGGGCCAGGCCCGCGATCAGGATGTCCATCGACGCCTGGGAGGGGATCCGCGCCAGCGTGGCTGGGATGTGACGCCGGACCCAGATGTCCTCGCTGGGGTCAGTCAGGAAGTGGCCCAGCATGTCGATGGCCGGTTCGCCGTAGCCCACCAGGGTTTCGCGCGCGCCGCTCTTCAGGCGTCGGTGTCCGAGGAGCGAGATGAGTGTTGGCGCGAAGAGGTTGTCTGTCGACGGCAGTGCGCGAACACTGCGCATCGCCTCGGCCGCGACGGTCGGATCCGTGTCGTGCAGCAGCGGAATCAGAATGTGCCGGCAGTCCGCTCCACCTACCTGTCGAATGGCGGCCGCCAGGTCACGTCGTGCCTGCGGGTCACTCTCGTCGGCCGCGGCGGCCAGCGCGGACAGGGCGTGGTCCGCCGCGTCCTCGTCGGCGGCCAGACCGCTCTGAGACAGGGCGACCGCTGCGGTGGCGACAATACGAGGGTCGTCGTCAGACAGCAGAGTGCGTGCGTACGCCGACGCGTCTTGGTCGTTGATTCTGGCCAGGGCGGCGACGGCGGCGGCTCGGACGTCGGGGCTCTCATCCTTGATCATCTTCGGGATGAGGGAGGCCCATCGTTGTGAAATGTCGGCGCGCGCCGACCCCATCGCCGACAGCGCGCGTGCCCGGACCGCCGCGGAGTCGTGGTGCAGCAGCAGCGGCGTCACCAGATTCCGTTTGTCCAGTGACTCGAGCATGTCGATGGCGTACAGCACCCGCCCTTCGTCCGGATGCGCCAGTTCCTCGACCAGGGTCTCCACCGTGGACAGGTCCGCCACACCCAGTCGCACTTCAGCCGGTTGGACGGCGCGTTGCTCGATACTGCGGCGGAAGGCGGCCAGGTAGCCGTTTCGCGCCTGGACCGACATGTACACCCACAGGACCAGCAGGACCAGGCTGGCGATGCTGAGGTAGGGCCAGCTCAACCCCAGGCCCCACGGCTGGATGAGCACCAAAATCAGAATGTTGACGACGGACTTGGCGACGCGATCGACCGTCACGTCGACAAATGGTTTCGCGTGATACTTCAGCTCGCTCGGCAGCGGCATGAACAGGATTTCGCGGCTCGTCTTGTCGACCGAGTAGCGCAGCGACGTGTCCACGATCCGGGCGAGCATCGAGGACCAGAGCTGCTGGCTCAGCAGCATGGCCACGGCGGTGCCGCCGAGGCTGATCGGGAGGAGCAGCAGGGCGACGCCGATGCCCAGATAGCGGTGGATGCGGGCGGTGAGCCAGATCTGGACGATGAAACTGACCATCGAGGTGTAGATCTGCACGGTGGCGAGGAGCCCGGTGATGCGCGCGTCCGCGCCCTCGCCCTCGCCGACGACCTCATCCACCGCCATACTCAACTGCTGATCGATCAGCGTGGCGCCCATTGCCGACAGCGCGATGACCATGGCGATGACCTGCAGATGCTTCGATTCGCGCAGCAATCGCCAGGACTCATTCCACGCCACGCTCTTTTTTTCGCCGGCCGCCGTGATATCCCTGAGCCCCACGTGCTTCGAGCGGGCCAGCACGGTGGTCACGATCGCGATGCAGCCGGCAATCAGCACGGCGCTCACGAGCAGGAGGTTGTCCAGTCCGACCCGACCGACCGTTTGGCGGACCAGGAACGAGGCGGCCAGTCCGCCCAGCGCCGCCCCGCCGCCGATGAATCCGAAGAAGCGTTTTGCCTGTCTGGGGTCGTAGACATCATTGGCTAATGTCCAGAACTGACTGAGCAGTAGTACCCCGAGGATGAGCCGAAAGAGATACAAGCTGGTCGCCGACAGCCAGTTCCCGCCGACTCGGAAGACTACGGAGAACCCGATCAGCAGCGCGACAATACCGACTTGCGTAATCTGGATGACCCAGCGTTTCGGGAGCCGGGCAATCGCCACCGTGTACACCTGCATGATCCCGGCGGTCAGCGGGCCAGCCACGAGGATCATGAATGGTAGATTCTCGGCCCCGAACTCCGCGATGAAGACCCCCGCGGCCAGCGGCTTGAGGATGTTGTAGGCGGTCATCGCCAGGAACGAGTAGAGAAACATCAAGAGGAGCGTGCGGCTTTCCTCTTCACGAACCTGAACGACGGGTGCGAGCAGGCGATGCACTTTTGCCACGGGCTGCTAGCTCTCGGCGGGTGGCGCCGACGCCCCGTGGCGCTGGTAGAGGTAGGACGCGCCCATGAGCAACAGTCCCAGCGCGATGCTGCTCAGGATGCGATAGATGGAGTCGAGCTGGGAGAAGTCGACCGTGAATACCTTCACCACGGTGACGCCAAACACCGCGATCGCGAGATACCGAATGGGCGCATATCCCCGTTTGAGCCCTGCCGCGGTGAGGGCGGTGGCATACGCCCCCCATGTGGCCGACAGCATCATCTGCCGGATCAGCTCCGCGTTCGAGCCAAAGCGCGGCCCGGTCGCCCGCAGTTCCCAGAAGGCGTAGATCTCCGTCGACAAGGTGACGAGCATCAGCACATTCGCCGTCACCACCGCCGTGGCCAACGCGGCCGGGTGCGCTTGGCGACCGTCCGCGGCGGTTCGGGTGTGAAGCCAGGCCACGTAACCCAGCACGCCCACCACGAAGAAGCCGAGCAGCGCGCGTCGGTTCACGATGACGGTGTGGGCGGCGGGCACCGGGTCGAACTGGATCGCGAGGAGCCGCATGATGGCGACGGCGAGCAGCAGTGCCCCGACGGATCGAAGCCAGGTGCGTTCTTCTCGAAGCCCGATCCAGATCATGCCGGCCGCCTCTGTGGCCAACAGGATCGGTATCCACGCGCCATCCAGGAGCACGGCGCCCGCGACCACGGCCAGCGTCACGGCCACGCTGAGGGTGTGCCGCGCCGCTGGCGGATCGAGACGCCGGACGGCGATCGTGACCGCCGCGTACGCCGCGGCAAGCATCGCCGCCACGAATCCGGCGACCGCGTACCGTGATGACGCGAGCACGGCGTCCAGACCGACGAAGAGCCCGAGTCCGGCCGCCGGTACGAGCAGGACGTCGGCGGCCTGTAACCGGGTTCGGACTCGTCTGATGAGCTCGACCTGCGCCGCGACATGGATGCCGGCGACCGCGAGCCAGGTCACCGCGGCCGGCACCAGCCAGGACTGGTCCGGCCGGCTATCGGCCCAGTCGAAGAGCGGCACCGCGACCGCGACCCACAACAGCAGGCGGGTCCACATGCCTTCTCGGCGGACCGCGAGGAAGACGCCCACACAGGTCCCGATGATCAGATACACGAGAAAGGCGAGTCGGTGCGGCGTCAGGACGAAGAGCGAGGCCAGGTGATACCAGGCCGGGGTTGTCCAGAGCGCGAGACGCACCCACCTGGCCTGCGGATGCGACGACCGCCGCATGCGATACAGCACCCACAGGAACAGCGCCGCGTAGATGGTGAAGAACAGCTCGGTCGTCAGGTATGCGTCAGGCCGATAGAGTCGGACGTGCCAGATTGAGACCGTGAGTCCGGTGAGCAGGAAGCTGAAGAGGTTCAACGACGGCCAGTCGCGACGGTGCGCGAGGTAGACGATCGCACCGAGGAGCAGCGTCGTGTAGCAGAAGAGGCTGAGGTGGCTCCCGGCGTTGACGCCGACCAGAAACGGCGTGCTAAAACCGCCGAGCACGGCGACGGTGGCGAGCGGTTGTGACCGTAGACGGTCCGCCTGGGCCACGCCCAACCCGGTGATCGAGACCAGCAGCCCGAACCCCACGACGGCGTTCAGCAGGCCGTACAGGTTCAACGCAGCGTACACCGCCAGATACCAGATGGCGATGGCGCCTCCAATGAGCGTCGTGCCGAACCGGGCGTGCCCAGCGGTGACGGCACGACGACCCGCGACGAAGACGAGCGCCCCCGCGAAGCCGCCAATAGCCACCCGGAGCGGTGCGGTGACCCATTGACTCGCGAATGCGTACCGAATGAACAGACCGACGCCGATGACCAGCGCGGCCACGCCGCCGTACAGCATCCACCGCGTCCCGATGCGGGTCTCGAGTCGGGTCGCCGTCGAATCACGGGGGGGCGTCGCCGGCGCGCGAGGCGGTGGGCTGGGTGCTCCCACCGCCACAGACGTCGCGACGGTTGTGGGGGCGGTCGGGTGTCTCGACGCCGCGAGGTCGTCTGCCGCTCCCGCGATGTGCGTGTCGTCGGATGGACGCGGGGCCGGGCGATCGTGACGGAGCTGTTCCTCCAAGGCCGCGATGCGACGCTCGAGTCGAGCCACGGCGTCTCGCGCCGCCGCCGCGCGGCCCAGCGACACGAGGGGCAGCACCACGGTCAGAAGCAGCGCAAGGATGATCGCGATCAGGAATCCAAGCATCGGCTACCCCAGTCGTCCAAGCGCTTCGGCGGCCGGAGACTCAGGCCAGACCGGGGTGGGGGCCGCGACGTAGCCGACATGGGCCAATTGGCTCTGGAAATATGCGGTTTCCGACGCGTAGAACAGGAGTCGGCCGGCACACCTCGCCACCAGACCGAGCAGCGCCGCGGCCAGCGTGAGCCACTCGATCCGCGCCGTTCCCACCGCCACGAGCGGGGAGGCGACGACCGCGGCCGCGAGCAGCAGCCCGTTCGCGGCATACAACCCAGCGCACGCGACCGGCCGCCGTCGCACGAACCGCCAGCCAGCCAGCACCGCGCCGACCATGCTCCGGCGGTCCTCGACGACCGCACGCACCCGTGCATAGTCGAAGACGAGACCGGCCAGGCCGACCAGCAGGCCGAAGACAAGATAGAGGCCGATTCGTACGGCGGTCTGGCCGGCGGTGGAAATACCGTCGGCGAGCCACGCGAAGAGCGTGCCAAACAGCACGCCCTGGACCAGACCGAACAGCACGCCGTAGGTCAACCCGGCGATGAGGCCGAGCCGGATCAGGCGCGGACCATAGAGCCCGCAGGCGGCAAAGAATCCGGCCGTGCGGGTGGGCCGACCGCGCGCGAGACGGTCCAGAAAACCGCCGGACAGGAATGTCCACAGTACCAGGACGCAGCCAAGCAGGTAGCCGACCAGGAGGGCATGGTGCGGTTGTGCGTCGGGGGATCGTGGGGTCAGCCCGGCGAGTTGAGCCGTGCATCCGATGATCGACGATGCCAGTGACCGCTCCGCGCCAAGGGCGGGCGCGGCGCACTGTCCCCACCACTGGCTCGCCCCGTCAGGGTGGATATCCCCGAGAGTCGGAGAGGGCGCCCCGCCATCCAACACTTCGTGGACCGGCAGCGCCAGCGAGAGGATGAGCACGGCCGCGCCGGCCAGAATCACCGGTGCCCCGAGCACCCGGCCCACACCGTCGCGGAGGGAAGACACGATCGGCATCACGCGGTTTCCGGGCGTCTACCCCGGACGTCCGGCCGTCGACGCCCCTTCGATGTCAGGACTCCCGCTGGAGGGTGTTGACCAGCCTCGCCGCCGCTGGGCCGGCAGGTTGACACCCCAAGTGGTCAACCGACTCCTGCACGGGTGCTCACCGATAGTCGTCTCGCACGGGGTGGAAGACATCGATGATCCGGCAGTCGGTCACGGCGCGCCCCGAGTGGGTCACGTTCGGCGGCACCACGGCCACCATGCCCGGACCCAGGCGTTGTGTTTCGTCGCCGATCGTGAGCTCGAACTCCCCGGCGAGCACGTGGGCGATCTGTTCGTGCGGATGTGCGTGCTCCGGCAGCGTCGCACCGGCCGCAATCGTCCAGTTGACCGAGGTCATCGTGACCCCGGTCGAGATCGTTCCCACGAAGCCGGCCATCGGTTCACGGCGGGTCTGCTCGCTCGGCGAGAGAAACGGCACGGTCTCAGTTCCTGAGTCCGAACGTGTAGACCACGTTCCCGGCGGCGATCGTGATGTACTGCTGGCCGTCAACGGCGTAGCTCATGGGAGACGAGTGCACCATTCTCCCCACGTTCATGTGCCAGAGCTCATCACCGCTGACCGCGTCGAGCGCAAAGAAGTAGCCGTCAATACTGCCGCTGAAGACGAGGTCGCCGGCGGTGGCCATGATGCCGGCCGTCGAGCGCGGCTGAATCTCATACTCCCACCGGAGGTCCGCCGTCTTGGGGTCGATGGCCCTGATCGCGCTTTGATAGTTGTCCTGGGCTAACGGTCGTTGCCCACCTCCGCCGGTGAACTGGTCGCCTTCGACGTAGTCCTCGTCCCGTTTGTAGAAGGTGTCCTCACCGTCGTAGGCCTGGACGTAGAAGAGCTCCGTGCGCGGACTGTAGGCGGGAGAGAACCAGTTGGTGCCACCACCCACGGACGGGGACACGGTCGTACCCTCGGCGGTCGGAAACGTGCCCGGAATCCGAATTGGTCTGCCATTCGAGTCAAGGCCTTCGGCCCAGGTCTGTTTGGCGAAGGGCTTGCCCACCAGGAACTCGCCGGTTACGCGATCGATGGTGTAGAAGAACGCGTTGCGGTTCGCCCACATCATGACTTTGCGCATCTCGCCGTCCATCTCAAGATCCGCCAGGATCGGGACCTGAATGGCGTCCCAGTCGTGGACGTCGTGCGGCGTGAACTGAAAGTACCATTCCATCGCGCCGGTCTCGTGGTTCAGCGCCAGGGCGGAATCGGAATAGAGGTTGTCGCCCATCCGCACGTCGCCGTTCCAGTCGGGTCCGGGGTTGCCGGTGCCCCAGTAGACGAGATCGAGGTCCGGGTCGTAGGCGCCGGTGATCCAGGTGGCCGAGCCACCGGTGCGCCACGAGTCGCCGGCCCACGTCTGGTTGTCCGGGTGGTCGGGGCCGGGAATCGTGTCGGCACGCCATTCGAGTTCTCCGCTTTTCGCGTTGTAGGAGTCGATGAACCCGCGAACCCCGTACTCGCCGCCAGCCATCCCCGTCACGACTTCGTCCTTGACGATCAGCGGGGCGGCCGTCTTGCTGTAGCCCGCCCGGTAGTCCGCCAGTTCCTTGTCCCAGACCAGGTTGCCGGAGCGCGCGTCGATGGCGACCAGGTGGGCGTCGAGCGTGCTCATGTAGAGCGTCTCGCCCAGAATGGCGACCCCGCGATTGTTGCGACCGCAACAGATGCGTAGATCGTCAGGGAGCGGGTGGTTGTAGCGCCAGTACTGTCGGCCGGTCGCCGCGTCGACGGCCACCACGTTGCTTGGCGCCTCAGTAATGAACATCACGCCGTCGACCACGATCGGGACCGTCTCGGCGCGGTCCAGCTGGGGAATCTGATACGCCCACTTCAACTCGAGGTCGCCCACGTTGCGGTTGTGCACCTGATCGAGACCGCTGAAGTGCTGGCTGTCGAGCGTGCCGGAATACATCAACCAGTTCTCTGGTTCATCCGCCGCGTTGAGTAGTCGTTCCCACGTGACGGGCGAGAGCGACGGCGTTGCGCCGGGCTGCGACTCGGTTTCTTGGGCCGCGGCCGGCGCGATGCCGGTGGCGACGACGCTGAGCGCGACAAAAATAGCAAGCCGTTTCATGTTCAGCTCTCCTCCCGTCGAAGCGAGTACAGATAGGCGATCAGGTCGTCGACCTCGCCGTCGGTGAGGACGCCGTCGACGCTTGGCATGGTCGACGTCTTCACTCGGTCATACGACCGCACGCCGCTTTTCGAGAACGACCACAGGTCTTCGTTCTCGTCCATGAGACGCATCGAGAAGGTGTCTTCGTTCATCCGCAGCCCCTCGACGACCGACCCATTCTCCTGGGTCACCCGCAACGTCCACCACCGCGGCGCCACATCTTCGTCCGGCGTGCGCAACGCGCTCACCAGTTCATCCGGCTCGAGGCGACCGCCCACCCGGCTCAGATCTGGCCCGCGCCGGCCACCGTCACCGTTCACCATGTGACAGCTGCTGCAGTTGCCTTTGCCGGCAAAGAGTTGTTGCCCGGTGGTGGCGCTGCCGGGCAGGTCGACATCGGCCGTGTTGTTCAGCGAATTCAGGTAACTTACGACCATCCAGACCGATTGGTCGGTCGACCGTCGGCTGATGCCGATCATCTGGGTGTTGGGGAGCCCTTCTCGCACGATCTTGAACAGCCCGGCGTCCGTGCTGGCGTTACTGAACCCCTGTGTCAGGTCCGGTCCCAACTCGCCGCCCGCGCCGTCCCGCCCGTGGCAGCGGCCGCACTGCTGTCGGAACACACGCTGGCCCATCCGGACATCGAGCGTGCCGGTAAAGACGTTGTCCGCCGTTGCCTCTTCTCGAGGTTGGGCGTGCACGGCGACTGGGGCCGTCGTCAGGAACAGCAACGCCACGAGCATCGGCGTCACGCTTGCCCACAGACTACGCATCGACATAGTGCCCTCCAGGGGTTCAGAAATTTTCCACGTGCTGGCCGGGGACGGTCCCTCAGCCCCCCAGCATCATAGCTGTTTTGGGGGAGACGTTCCGGCGCCTGGGCTGATCCGGGCGACGATATCACGCGCCCGGCGCACGATGCTACGCTCGAACCGTCCGATGGCTCGGAACCGCTCGGCCCGTCGTTGCACCAGCTTCTTCGGCTTCAGGGCGGACAGTTCGGCGAGGTGGTGGACGAGCCGTTCAAGTACCTGACGGGCCGCCGCGTCCACGTCCCGGTGGGCTCCACCGGGCGGTTCTGGCACCACGTCATCAATGATGCCCAGTTCCAGCAAGTCGTGCGACCGGAGTTTGAGGGCCGGCAGCAGTTCCTCGCTGCGGGCGGCATCGTGCAGCAGGATCGCGGCGGCGCCCTCCGGGGCGATCACCGAGTAGATGGCGTTCTCCTGCATCAGGATCACATCGGCGAGACCAAGCGCCAGCGCGCCGCCGGAGCCGCCTTCCCCGATCACGATGTTGACGATCGGCACTGGCAAGCGGGCCAGCATGCCGAGGCACTCGCCAAGCGTCAAGGCGATTCCGCGCCGCTCCGCCTCCATGCCTGGGAACGCGCCGCGAGTGTCGACCAGTGTCACCAGCGGCAGGGCGCACTTCTCCGCCAGTCGCATCAGCCGTTGGGCTTTCCGGTAGCCCTCCGGCATTGGCATCAGCTGTCCCGACTGGGCAATGACCACGACCGGGTGTCCCTGCAGGGTGGCAACGCCGCCCATGATGGCCGGGTCGTCACCAAAACACCGGTCGCCGTGCAGCTGGCTGAACGATTGAAAGACCCGCTCGACATAGGCATCCGCGCGGGGGCGAGTCGCGACGCGGGCCAGTTCCAGCACGGCGCCGGCGGTCCGGGTGGACTTCGGGGTTGGGGCGAGCTGGACATGCGGCCAGGAGTGCGGGCGACCGGGCGCGAGCTGCGAGACCAGTACCGCCAGCCGGTTTCGCAGAAATGGGCGCTCGACAATCATGTCGATCATCCCGTTCTTCATCACTGCTTCGGCCCGTCGCTCGTCCTTGGGGATTTTTTCGTCGATGGTGCCTTCGACCACACGCGCGCCCACAAATCCAATCTGCGCGCCCGGCTCTCCGATGAGGATGTCGCCGAGCGAGCCAAAACTGGCGAATGTGCCGCCAAAGCTTGGGTTCGTGAGTACGGAGATGTAGGGGAGCCCCGCGGCCTGATGCTCGGAGACGGCGATGGCGGTCTTCGCCATTTGCATCAGGGCCAGGACGCCCTCCTGGATCCGAGCCCCGCCGCTGGCGATAATCGAGACCATCGGCAACCGGCGTCGGGTCGCAACGTCGAACGCGCGGGCCACTTTCTCGCCCACGACCGAACCCATCGTGCCGCCGAGAAAGTCGAACTCCAGGGAGATGAGTACGACCGGTCGGCCATCGAGTTGCGCCTCGCCCGCGAGCGCCGCCTCCTGCATACCGGTCCGTCGCTCGGCCTCGCGGAGCCGTTCGCGATAGGGTCCGCTCACGCTGAAGTCGAGTGGGTCGGTCGAGAACAGGCGCTTGCCAATTTCTCGGAACGAGCCAGCGTCCGCCAGATGGTCGATCCACTCCTGCGCGGCCAGGGCGCTGTGATGCCCACACCCGTCGCACACGCGCAACTCCGCCGCGAACCTGGTCTCGTCCACCTCGTGCCCACATTTGCGGCAGGTGTGGGTCTGCGGCGCTGGTGCGGACTCGGCGACGACAGCCTCTTCTGTGACAGCCACGGCGAACCTCGTTTCGAGGAGCTCCCGCAACAACACGGGAGAAAAGCAGAGCAGGTGAGGCTCGGATGATGTCGCCCGGCTTCACGTGCGGGTGGGTCCCTGTGCGTACTATCGGCTCAGGACCTGCTCGGGATAGGCAAGGTCGTCCTGAGCGGATCCTGGCTCAGACCCGGACAATCCAGATTATCAGGCAATACGCGGGGAGGACGGCCGTGGCCGATGTAATAGTTGTGTAATCCGGTCGCTCAGTAGAACAGCCCCTTGAGCAACTGGAGCCCAATCAACAGGACCATCGGTGAGAAGTCCAGACCGCTGACCGGGGGCACGAGCCGTCTGATCGGGGCGAGCGCCGGTTCAGTGAGCGCGTGCACGAACTGCACGATCGGGTTGGACGGCGGCAGTCGCATCCACGACGCGACGATCGCCACGAAGACGATCAGCGTATACAACTCAATGATCTGGACCATGGCTCGTGCAACTCGGGGTTCGTCAGCGTTCCTAGAGTACTGCATGGCTGGACCGTCACCGACACACCCCGTGCCAAATTCCGCTGCCAACCCACGCTTCTCACAGCCCCATCCGCCCCAAGCCGGCGGCGCGCCGCGCATCGGCCAATTGACCGCGGTGCATGTACCAATGGTCGGCGACAAACTGGAGGCAGAGGCGATAGGTGCCGAACGTGTCTTCGTAACCGTCCGGCGCGTTCGCACTCGCTCTGTCCAGGTCGTCTTCGGAGAGGGTATCCAGAAGCGCCACTGTGGACGTCCGCGTCTCGCGGCACGTGGCGAGGACCTGGTCGAACGGAGGGTGCCGGCTCGCGTCCCCGCTCGTGTCGGCACCGTCGAAGAGTTCCTTCCACTCGGCCAGCAGGTTGGGCTCTGCGAGCATGAACTGGCGAATGACAAGCGCCTCGATGTAGGCCAGGTGCCCAAGCACCCAGAGCGTGTGGCAGCCCCCATTGGAAGTCGGGAACACCACACCCTGTTCTCGCATGTCTTCCACGCGCGCGAGAACGCGGTCCGTGCTCTTGTTCAGGTTGTCGCGTATGAGGGCGATGGACTGCATTCGGCTTCAGCAGACGTCTGGGTTTCCAGACGGGCACCTCAGAACCGAAATACTTGGCCAAGCGCAACGCGGGGCCAGTCGCGATGATGGCGTCCGACGCCGCTGTCTCGACTCCCGTCGCAACTTGTTTTGACGCGCCAGAATTTGGTTCAATGGCGTCTATGTTCGCCTAGTGTATGTCGTTCTTCCAAGACCCGTAGAGAGGCCTCATGACATCTCCTGTGCTGAGTCGTGTGTTGGCCGCGTCGCTCATTGCTGCTGCCGGTACCACGACGTTCGCGTCGGTCAAGACCGAACAGAGAACAACCGTTGCGTTCGAAGGAGCATTGGGCCGCGTGATGGGAATCTTCGGTGGCGATGCCGCCAAGGACGGCATCGTGACGACGACGGTCGTCGTGAACGACCGTATGTATACGAGTAGCGATGACCGTCGCGCTCAGATCGTCGACCTGAACGAGGGTCGGATGTACGACCTCGATCTGCGCGACAAGACCTATGAGGTCACGACATTTGAAGAGTTGCGCGCCAGGATGGAGGAACTGCGTGAGCGCGCTCGTGAGCAGGCCCCATCGGACGCGAGTCGTCCAGCTGCGGGGGATGGCCAGCCGAATCGAGAGGTCGAGATTGATCTGGATGTGCAGCGACCGGGTGACCGCCGTGAGATCAACGGGCGCGGAACGGCGCTCGTGGTCACGACGGTGACAGTTCGCGAGAAGGGCCGGACGCTCGAAGAGGCAGGCGGCATCGTCATGACCGCGCGCGCAACTGGACCACGGACGATGTGACCGGGATCGAGGAGATCCAGGACTTCCAGCGACGGTATGCCGAGGCCCTGGGTGAGATTTTTGGGTTCGATTCGTCAGCCGAGCAAATGACGTCAGCGATGGCGATGTTTCTAGGCCTCGGCGAGGCGATGCAGCGCTTCCAGGAGGAAGGTGCCCAGATTGACGGCACCGCGATGCTCACCGAGATGACGTTCGAGAACGTCAAGGGTGCAGCTCAGGTGGTGGAAGCTCCCCCCGAAGAAGAAAAGCCCCGTCGCCGCAGGTTCGGGGGCCTGGGTGGTCTCGGGAATCGGTTGGGACGAGCACTTGGCGGCGGCGGTGATGACGCCGAGAACGAGCCACGCTCGACGATCTTTTCCACCACGAGCGAGCTACTGAATATCGACCCCAACCCGGATACGAGCATGGTCGCGATCCCTGCCGATTTCAGGGAGAAGTAGATCCAGCCGCCGGGCCTCGGAGTGTGTGTGAGCTGATCGTGTCTCTTCGAATCAAGACGGTATTGGCCGTGCTGGTCGCGCTGGCGTCCCTGTGGGCGTATCAGGCCCGCGAGCAGCGGGCTCGGGAACGATTGGTGTTGGAACGGTCCGCCTTCGTGCCGACCGAGGTCGTCGACATGGGGCGGATGCCGACCGAATTGCGCGAGTCGTCGGGTCTCGGCGTCAGTCAGTCGTACCCCGGCGTCTTCTGGACCCACAACGACTCTGGCGATGGCCCTCGGCTGTACGCCATTGACGACTCGGCGGCGCTGCTGGCGACCGTGACGGTTGAGGGGGCCATGGCTCGTGACTGGGAGGCGATGGACCTCGGTCGGTGTCCGGCGGCGGCCGACAGGTCCTGCCTATACGTCGCCGATATCGGGGACAACCGGTCGCAGAGAGAGTCGGTCGTCATCTACATCATTGAGGAACCGGACCCGTTCGCCGGCGACCACGAGGCCGCCCTGGTGGGCGTCGTGCCGTTCGTCTATCCAGACGGACCCCACGATGCCGAGGGGCTCGCCATCACCGCAGATGGCGATGTGGTCGTGGTCACGAAAGGGCGAGAGCAAGGGACCCTGCTGTTCGAGATACCGGCCGCCGACATCGTGGACGCCATCGCCAGCGGGGGGATGCTCTCGCTCGACCCCGGGCGGCCGCTGCCGATCCGGTCGGACGTGACCGCCAGTCGTTATGTCACAGGCGCGGCGTTCAGCCCTGCCGGAGATGTGCTTGCCGTTCGTACCTATGCCGAGATCTATCGCTTCCGGTGGCCTGTCGGTGACACGCCGGAACAGATCGGCGAGGCCTGTTTCCTCGGCGACGCAGAACCACAGGGCGAGGCCATCGGATTTCGCGGGGATGCCGAAGACTGGTTGGTGCTGACCAGCGAGTCACACATCGAACAGGCCGGCTACCTACGGGCCGTGCGCTGCTAGCAGCCCGTGGCGAAAGCCCGCTGCATTCGACCGACGCTGAATCCGTCCGATCGGCGTTGGTTGCAGGGCACTAGGGCAGCGTCAACGCCAGTAACTCGGCCTCATCGCCGGTGCCGACCGCCACTACCAGGTACTGTTTGCCGTCGTGCAGATAGGTCACCGGGTTTCCGCCCGGCACCGCCGGGAGGTCCAGCGAGCCGAGGTGGTCGCCACTGGCCTTGTCATACGCGCTGATGGTACGAGAGCTGGCGGCGATGTCCTCGTAGCCGCGGCCGCCGTGGTTCATGATCAGGAGCGTCGGGGTCACCAATGGGCCGGACGTGATGCCTCCACCGCCGCCGAGCGGGGGAAGGTCCAGGTCCACCAACGCCGGGTGGTTTCTGGGGCCGTCCCCGTGTGCCTGCATCCAAGCGTGGTCACCGGTATTCAGGTCAATCGCGGTTACCCGCTTGTAGGGTGGCTTGAATAGCGGGAGCCCTTGCGGACCGGTCAGGCTCCTGCCCCACGGATCGGTGAAGTAGCCGATGGTGGCCGGTGGCTCGTACTCGATCAGGTCCGCGAGGATCAGGGTCTTCGACGACGAGACAAAGAGCCGGCCGGTCTCGATGTCGACCGCGGACCCTTGCCAGTTCGCGCCGCCCCCGGCGCCTGGGGCCTGGATGAACGGTAATTCCCCTCTGAGTACGGGTGGGGAAAAAATCGGTCCGAACCGCGCCCGGGGTTCGATGATTTCGAGCGCTTCCGCCCGCAGCTCCGGGGTGAAGTCGATCACGTCTTCGAGACGGCTGCCCTGCTGCTCGAATGGCGGTGGTTTGGTCGGGAACGGTTGCGTGGGCGAGTACCACTCCCCGGGTACGTTGCCCTGCGGCACGGGACGCTCTTCAATCGGCCAGACCGGCTCACCGGTGGCACGGTCCAGCACGTAGGTGAACGCCTGTTTGCTGACCTGGGCGATCGCGTCGATCTCGCGCCCGTCGACGTTGATGGTCAGCAGGTTCGGTCCCGTCGGGAAGTCCCAGTCCCACAGCCCGTGGTGAATTGCCTGGAAATGCCAGGCCCGCTGGCCGGTCTCGATGTCGACCGCCACGATGCTCTCGGCGAACAGGTTGTTCCCCGGGCGCATCCCTCCATACCAGTCGTTGGACGGCGTGCCGGTGGGCAGATAGACGAGGCCGAGCTCTTCGTCGACCGCCATGTAGGACCACACGTTGGCGTGCCCGCTGTATCGCCACGATCCGTTCTGCCAGGAATCGACCCCGAACTCGTCCCCCTGCGGGATCGTGTGGAAGATCCACTTCATCTCCCCGGTGCGCGTATCGTAGGCGCGCACGTCGCCAGGGGAGGCTTCGCGCAGTCTGATGTTGGTGTCCTGCACGACGCTGCCCGCGATGATCGTGTCACCCGCGATGGCGACAGGCGACGAATAGGTCATCCGCGACGCATCGATCTCCCGACTGTAGCCCTGGGTCAGATCGATGTACCCGTTCTCTCCGAAGTCCGCGTAGACGGCGCCGGTCCGCGCGTTCAACGCGACGAGCTTCAGGTCGTGGTTCGCCATGAAGATTCGCGCGTCGTCGCTTTCGCTGTCTTTCCAATAAGTGAGTCCACGGTGACGCCAGCCCATGTTCGGCGGCCGGTCCATGTAGTCGTAGATGCGGGGGTCGTGGGTCCAGACCGTCTCGCCCGTCCCGGCGTCGAGCGCCGCCGCCTGTCCGAGCGCGGTGCTGACGTAAACGAGACCGTTGGCCATCAGCGGTGACGACATGAAGGCGCTCGGGCGAATCTGCTCGTGCTCCGCGACTACGGCTTGCGAGAGCGACGTCCACCGCCACGCGATTTGCAGGTCTCCGAAGTTGTCAGCCGTGATCTGGTCGAGCGGCGAGTACTTGGTGTTGGCACCGTCCCGGCCAAACGCATGCCACTCGCCGTCGGGGACCTGGGACTGGGCGGCGGCGGACTCAGTCGCGAACAAGGCGACAACGGCGACCAGCCATGCGCCAACAATGAGAGACCGACGTCGTAGGCCCGTGTGCATGACGGTGCTCCTTGAGAAGCTCGAGAATGCCACGATCATAGTTGACGAGAATGCCCGCCTCGCCGGGAATTCTCTTGATCCGCCGGGGGCCGTACTAGTCTTCGCTGAGTCGCCATAGGTGCGACCGTGTCCGGATGAACAGGCTCCCTCTGGCGATGGCCGGGCTCGACATGGCGACTTCGCCAAGGTCATTGCTGCCAACAACGGTGAAGTCATCCGCCGGGTCGATGACATAGGCACTGCCTTCTTCGCTGAGCACGAAGATCTTGCCGTTGTAGGCCCAGGGCGATGCCGTGAACCCGCCGGCGCCGACCGCGACGCGCCGACGCACTTCCTGGTTCAGCACCTGCTGCTCGCTGTAGTACTGCTCTTCACCGGTGTGGGCGTCGTGCACGGTATAGAACCCCTGGTCGAGCAAGGTGAAGTAGTAGTCGCCGTAGACCAGCGGCGTCGGGTGATACGGTCCGGCACGGTCCTGATACCAGACGACGGCGTCGTTGCTCGCCTGCCCGGCTTGCAGCGTGATATCGCCTTGGGCCCCCGGGCGGATCGCGAACACCGGCCGAACCGCGTCGCCGACATATCCGGACGTCACGTAGAGCAGTCCGTTGGCGCTGAACGGTTGGGGAATCGAGATCGTGTTCAGGCCGCTGAAGCGCCACAGCTCGTTCCCGTCGAGGTCGTACGAACGCACCTGATCACTGCCGGCCGTGACGAGTTCGGTGCGTGCGTCGTGCTGCCACACGAACGGCGTTGACCAGTTCGTGCCCTCGTCCCGGTCGACGTGCCACCGCTCGGCCCCGGTCGCGGCATCGAGCGCGACGACAAACGACTGGTCGTCGTTGTCGTTGACGATGAAGAGCGTGTCGTCGTGCAGCACGGGTGAGGCCGCGGGACCCCAACCCAGCCGGGTGACGGCCGGGTCGAACCGCTGCTCCCAGACCAACTCACCCGCCATGTCGAGGGCGAATACCCCCACGTTGCCGAAGTAGGCGTACACCCGCTCCCCATCGGTCACCGGTGTCGACGACGCGAAGGTGTTCTTCAAGTGGCGGTCGAATAGCGGCTCACCGACGTTGACCTCCGAGGTCCACTCCAGCTTGCCGGTCTCGAAATCGAAGGCGTACACCAGCCAATGGTGGACGTCCACCTCGCGCTCCATGAGGTCGCCCGGCTTCGGGTCGGGGAATCTGCCGTCGTCGGTCGTCTCGGGGGAACCAAAGGGGAAGTAGAGCCCCATGCGTGGCTCCTGGCTCTCGCCGTCGCTCACGACCGTCGTGAGGAAGATCCGGTTGCCCCAGATCACGGGCGACGACCAGCCCAGGCCATCGACAGGCGTTTTCCAGACGACGTGCTCCGTCGCGCTCCAAGCGCTGGGCAGCCGCGGGTCGTCTTCCGCGATCGGCAACGCGTTTGCGCCGCGGAAGGAGGGCCAGTTGTCGTTCTCAGCCGAGAACGTCGTGACGGTCGCGACGAGTGTCAGCAGCACGATCGCAAGAAACGGTGTCCGGATGGAACGGGGTCGGTTGGCAAGCATGGGGTGTCCTTCGCATGTGGAGGTCCTTCCGCAATTATACGCGGGCCGCTGGGGCGCGGGCCTGGAGGCACGCCGTTCATCGCCGCCACGGACTCGGTCAGGTGCGCGAGTGACCACTCTAGGGGACATTCAATGGTCCGTCGAGCGACATGGATTTTGATGTAACTTCTTTTACGTCATCAGTTACATGCGTCTCGTCCTTGTCGACGCCGCTGGCACGCGCCGTGAAGGTTACTACCCCACAGGGTCGGCTGAGGGCCGGCTCAAATAATTGGTCGGCCCTTGAGCCGGCCGCGATACTGCAAGCAAGGGGGAACGCCATGAGAGCGACGACATTCGCACAATTGAACGGACGATGGCTGGCGATCGCGATGCTGACGATGTTCGTCGCCGCGCCCAGTGCGGCGGCGAGCACTGCCGACGCCGACCTGCAACGCGAGGTCGAGCAGCGCTTGTCGAAGAAGGAGGCGGTCGCGGCCAAGATCAATGTTGCTGTCGCCAACGACGTGGTGACCCTGACCGGGGTGCTCGCGTCGCTCTGGGAGACCGAATGGGCGGTCGATCGGGTCGAGAAGACCGATGGGGTGACGACCGTGGTCAGTCAACTGACCATCGTGGTGCCCCGTCCCGATGCCGACCTGGCCGCGTCGGTCGCCGATGCGATTGTCAGGTATCCCTATTACACGGTGTTCGACCATGTGACCGCTTCAGTCCAGAACGGTGTCGTGACGCTGAAGGGCGACGTGACGGTCACTCCGGACAAACCAGCCGACATTCAGGAGCGCGTGTCGAAGGTGATCGGCGTCCACCAGATCGTCAACGACATCGAGATACTGTCACCCGGCATCGGCGACGGGCGGTTGCGGTACGCTCTCGCCCGCCAGTTCTTCAACCACCCATCGCTGGGTCGCTACAACGGCTACAACCCTGGTATTCACATCATCGTGAAGACCGGGTATGTCACGCTGAAGGGCACCGTCTACGATGAGGCGGACAGGCTGATTGCCGATAGCGTCGCTCGCCGGACCTTTGGCGTCATCCGGGTCTACAACGAGTTGAAGCTTCGCAATGAAGTGGTGGTACCGGCCGCGGCTCCCCCGACCAGTTCCGGTGTCGTCAATTAGTCGCGACGGGTGGGCGTCTCACGGAGAGGCGCTCACCCGTTTGCCCGACGGTTCGATTAGGACCTGTTCAAACTGGTTCGAAAAACTCAAACGCCCGTTCCCTGTGGACTGACCGGACCCCGTGTCGCGACGTTCCCGCGGGAACGTCCGGTGTTAGCCCGATGGAGCACGGTTCTCTAGCCTGAACCACCCCCGCATCTCGGCGATTCACGGGTTAGAAGATCAGGGTGCCACGCGCGCCACCCACCCGCTCCGGGCATAATATGACCCGTATCGAATACACGGGAGAGCCAACCATGACAATCAGGTCCAGGACGTCAATTGCCGCGGCCGCATTGCTGGCCATCGCCGCGACCGCCGCCACCGTCGAAACGCAGGAAGCGCGATACCCGCGCAATGTCGAAGAGTTCAACGCGTTGTTCCAGGAATACAACAACTGGGGCCGCTGGGGCGCCGACGACGAACTCGGCACCATGAATCTGATCACCCCCGAGAAGACTCGAGAGGCGGCGGCGCTGGTTCAGAAGGGCATCACCGTGTCGCTCGCACACAACCCGATCCCGGGCGTGGCACCGGATAACCCCGACGCCGCGTTCAACCACACCATGGGGCGGAGCCTCCGCAGCGACACCTACGAGTTCACGTATCACGGCTACGGCGTCAGCCACATCGATGCGCTGTGCCATTTCCTCTGGAACGATCGGCTCTACAACGACACCCCCCCCTCTGCGAGCACACCCGAGGGGTGCGGCAAGATGGGGATCCAGAATTTGAAGAGCGGCATCGTCACGCGCGGCATCTTGCTCGACTTCGCGCGATTGAAGGGTGTGCCGTATCTGGAGCCGCAGACGCCGATCTACGTCGAGGACATCGAGGCGTGGGAAGCGCAAGCTGGTGTCACCGTGTCACCGGGCGACATCATCTTTGTGCGGACCGGCCGGTGGGCGCGTCGTGCGGCGCTCGGACCGTGGCAGGTGTCCGGGAACAGTGCCGGTCTCCACGCGTCGGTGCTGCCTTGGATCAAGGAACGGGGTGTCGCGGCGGTCGGCAGCGATGTCGCCACGGACGTGATGCCGTCGCTGGTCGAGGGCGTCGTCCAGCCGGTGCACACCATGCTGATCGCCGGCTTCGGTTCGAACATCTTTGACAACATGGATCTCGAGGCGCTCGCCGAGACCGCCGCGGCAGAGAATCGCTGGGAGTTCATGCTCACGGCTGGCCCGATTCCAGTCGAGGGGGGCACCGGATCGCCCTTGAACCCCATTGCGGTGTTTTGAAAGCGACGAGACCAAAAACGTGAAAGCGGACGGCCGCAGAGAGGGTCGACATGAATGTTCGAGGGACGGTGTGGACGCTGCTGGTGTGTGCCCTCTGGGCGCTCGGTGTTGACGGCCCCCACGCCCAGGCGCGGCAGGCCGACATTCCGCGCACGGCGTCCGGAGCACCAGACCTGCAGGGGGTCTGGGACTTCCGGAGCCTGACGCCGATGGAACGGCCCGGAGACCTCGCGGAGAACGAGGTGTTCACCGACGAGCAGGCGGCGGAATTCTCGGCCGATGCCATCCGACGACGCAGTCGCGACTCGAGCACTTCGGACCGGGCGGCGAGAGTGGCGCAAGGCGACATCATTCCCTACAATGATTTCTGGTTCGACGAGGGGACAGCGGTCACGACGCAGCGCACGTCACTGATCGTCGATCCAGCGGACGGGCGTATCCCGCCGCTCACGCCAGCCGCGGCCGCGGCTGCGGCCGCGGCGGAACGCGCCAGGAGCGGCGTGTCCAGCCACGAACCGACACCCGGAGGCTTCGTTGAAGATCTGGGGCCGGGCGGGCTGCAGGTCCGGTGCATCCTGGGGTTCAACTCCGGTCCTCCGATGACGCCAAGTGCCTACAACAACAACGTCCAGGTATTTCAGACCGAAGACACGGTCGTGCTGCTGGCCGAGATGAACCACAACGCGCGTGTCGTACCGCTGACCGGGAGCGAACATGTGGCCCCCTCCATCCGGCAGTGGACCGGAGACTCGCGGGGCAGGTGGGAGGGCGACACGCTCGTGGTAGAGACCACGAACTTCCTGCGCGAGACCAACTTTATGCAGGGGGTGACGAGCCCCGAACTCACCCTGGTCGAGCGGTTCACTCGCGTCGATGAAGACACGCTCCGATACGACGTGACGGTCGCCGACTCGAAGGTGTGGACAGCGCCCTGGACGTTCTCGGTGCCGATGACGCGGAACTCGCAACCGGTGTACGAGTACGCGTGCCACGAAGGCAACTACGGGCTCTACAATATCCTGGCTGGCGCGACAATCGAAGCCGCGAAGTAGGCGGCGCGGGCGTCAGCCACCGGTTCCGGCCACATTGCGGCCCTCGCTGCCATACCCAGATCCAGTGCGCTGCCTACCGTGGCGCGGCGCCGCGTTCCTCAGATCGCGCGCCAAAGAGAATGTTGTACAGCCCGTAGTTGCCTTCGTGGCACGCGTATTCATACAACGGCAGGTCGCTCCGGGTCATCGGGAATCTGGCCGAGAAGGGGCGGGTAAAGACTGACGGATTCTCGACCGTAAATTCGTAGGCCAGCGTGTCGGCATAGACCCGCGTAAACCGCTCCGTCAGACGCAGGTCCGCCCCAGTTCCCCACGACTGTCCCGTCGTGCTGAAACTGCCGATCCTGTCAGTGAAGTTCGTGGTCTCGACAACGAGCGTGTCGCCCTCCCAGTGCCCCCGTGAGGTGCCGAGCCATTGGCGGACGTCGGGAGCGAGCCGCCCGGGACCGCCCAGCGGAACGATGCGCACGTCGTGGATCATCTCCACGACGAGGGCGACGTATCCAGGGGCCTGAAGGATCTGGACGTTGTTGTTGTAGCCAGCGGGTAGCATCGGTGGGCCGGTGCTGAACCCCACGATGCACCGCTCGGCCAGACCGCGGTTCTCCGGGCCGTCCGCGCCGATACCGCCGGCGCGGGTGCGAACGGGACGTCCACCGGATGACTGGTGTATGGCCACCCGGCTCGTTTCGGCCGCGGTCAGCGTGGGGATCTTGCCATCGGGCGGGTCGACGATCAGCGATGGCTGTCTGAGCGCCGTGGCGCGCGACCGCTCGGTCCAGACTTCCTGCCCGTACGCACCGGGATTGCCGGGGGCGGGCCCATCACGGTCTGTCGCCAAGGCTGCCGCCCTGCCTTGCTCACCGATGAGCGCCGCTTCTTCGGCGGTCAACGCGTCCCGGCCGGCGAACTCCTCAGCACGTTCGAGCGGCGTGAACGTCCAGTAGTCCCAGACGCCTTGGAGATCCGGATCGCCCCAGGGGGTCGTAGGAGATTGAGCGGCGGCGGCGAGCGGAAGGACCAGGACCACGATGAGGCTGACCGCAACCACCAACCCGTCGAGCCGTGCGCCGGAGGAGTCTGCCATGGGCGGGATTATATCGGCCGTGGTAGCCGAGTCGATGTAAATTCCCGGATCATCGTCGCCGCCCGTGCCTGTCGTCGCCGAGCCGTGCGCGAGCTGAGCCCGCTCCCGGCCAGACGCCCCGGCGGGACCGTGGAGGACCGGCGCCACCGGCTCAGGGTACCGGCACTAAACGCTTCAGCTCTTGAAACCAGTTGAGCACCACCGTCAGCAACTCCGTCTGCGGCGAGGCGTGGCCGATCACGAGGAACCGGCCGTCGGGGCCCACGTCATAGCCCGTGTGACTGAGCGCCTTGTTGTCGAACCGGTCGACGAAGAGGCGCTCGGCGACACCCGGGTCGAACGTGTCCCCGGCCGCGACTGACACCGCCCACATGGCGCCGTTGCCGCGATAGAACAGCCGGCGGCCGTCTCTCGACCACACCGGTTCGCCGCCCCCGGAGGAGGAAATCTGGAACCGCGCGTCGAGATCGGGGAACGGCTGCACGTAGACCTGGCTGAGGCCGGCTTCGTCCGAGGCGCTTCAGCTCCTCGACCCCCATGCCGCCTTCGCCGATCTTGGCGGAGACCTCGTAGACACCGAGGCGGGTACCGGGGGACAGAGGCATGGTCGTTTCCGTGAGTCGTCGGATTATAGCGGCCTGGTTCTGCGAGACGGCGGGGCGTCCGATTGTCAGGGTTCACTCGCCGATGGCGATGAGCTCGTCGACGGTGCGGATGTACCACACGCCGTCGACCAAAGCCGGCGAGGCGAGCGTGCGGGCGCCGATGTCGTTGGTGTGCAGCAGCTCGAACGTCGGCCCGGTCTTCAGGACGTAGGTCACCCCGTCGTCGTTGGTGACGAACAGTTTGCCGTCGACCACCACCGGCGAGGCCGAGATCGCCTCCCGCTGCGGTCGGCCCAGCCGCTCCTGCCAGACCGTTTCGCCGGTCCGGGCGTGCAGGCAGGTGACGATGCTCGACATGTCGTTGAGTATGTAGAGGTAATCGCCGTAGAGCAGCGGGGACGGGACAAAGGGGGAGCCTCGGGTCGTCTTCCAGGCGACATGGCTCTCGGTCACGTCGCCGCGGCCGCCCGGGCGGATCGCCAGCGTCGGCCCGGCCCGGCCCGACGTGCAGAACACCAGGCCGTGGCCGACGACCGGGGTCGGGATGACCTCGAACAGGTTCCCCCCGCACCGCCACAGTTGCTCGCCCGTGGTCGGGTCGTAGGATTGCACCTCGCGGCTGCTGCTGACGATCAGCTCGTCGTGGTCGCCGAGCGAGATCGCGATGGGTGAGCCCCAGCCTACGCTGGCCGACCGCTCGGTGCGCCAGCGGGTCTCGCCGCTCTCGGCGTCGAGCGCTATCACAAACGCACCGGCGGCGCCCCGGTTGATGCCGCCGGCGCCGAACGAGGCTCCCTGGTCCTGATAGATGATGATGGTGTCGCCGTAGAGGAGGGGAGAGCCGGCCGGGCCGTGGTAGTTCTGGATTTGGCCTAGGTCGCGGTGCCAGGCCACGTTGCCGTCGAAGTCGACCGCTAGCAGCCCCCGGCTGCCGAACGACGCGTAGACCCACTCGCCGTCGGTGGTCGGGGTGGCCGAGGCCGGTGTGTTCTTGCCGTGATGCCGTTCCACGCGGCCGTCGGGTGCGTCGGTCTCCCACAGCAGTGTCCCGTCGGACCGACGGAAACTGAGCACCGAGAGCCGCCGTCCGCCGTCGCGGGATGTGGTCAGAAAGATCCGATCGCCCCAGACGATCGGGGACGAGTGCCCGGAACCCGGGACCGGCGTCCGCCAACGCACGTTGGTGGTCTCCGACCAGGCGTCGACATAGCCGCTGCCGTCGACCACGCCTTGCCCGGACGGGCCACGCCAGCGCGGCCAGAAGCGTTCGCCGTCGTTCGGCGGTGGCACCATCCGTACCCCGGACGGCGACTGGGCCGCCGCCGGTGCGCTGGCCAGCACCGTCAGCAGCACGCAGGTCCACACCGCGATTTGCGAGGATCTCATCAGTGTCATCGGTCTGCCCTCCAGTCTAGCAACTGGCCGCGGGCGTGTCGCGGCCAGTCCCTCGCCACATCACCCTCTGCTATCCTCCAGTGGACCGTGGACCCCGTCATCGGAGTGGAATCATGAGAAGGCAGACCCTGGTCGTCGTCAGCCTCGCCTGCGCGCTGGGCATCGGTCTCGCCGGCTGTGGACCGCCGCCTGCCGACGTCGGTCCGGCCGCGGACCTGATCTTCGTCGGCAGCAACATCGTCACGATGGACCCGAACCAGCCGACCGTCGACGCGGTGGCGGTGCGCGGCGAGACCATCACCGCGGCCGGCACGCTGGACGACGTGATGGCGTTTCGAGACCCCTCGACCCGCGTGGTGGATCTCGGAGACGGCGCGTTGCTGCCCGGCTTCATCGACGCGCACGGCCACTTCCTCGGGGCCGGGCGTGCTCTGGATGCGTTGTCGCTCCACTCGCCCCCGGTCGGCGACGTCACCAACATCGATGACCTCGTGCGGAAGATCCAGGCGTGGATTGTCGGGAAGGACATTCCGCCAGGCCAGGCGGTCTCGGGGGGCGGCTACGACGATTCGCTGCTGGCGGAGGGGCGCCATCCGACGGCGGAGGACCTCGACCGCGCGTCGACCGACCACCCGGTCGTCCTCACCCACGTGTCGGGGCACCTGAGCGCGGTGAACTCGGCGGCGCTGGTAGCCAGCGACATCACGGCAGACACTGCCGATCCTGACGGTGGGCACATTCGCCGGGTCGAGGGCTCTAGGCGACCCAGTGGCGTGCTGGAGGAAACGGCAAGCCGCCTCGTCAGGGTTGACCGTGGTGCCCCGCGGACGGCGGACGAGACCGACGCGCTGATTCGCAGGTCCATCGACGTCTATACGTCATACGGCACCACCACGATTCAAGACGGCGGCACGAGCACACAGTTCGCGGAGGCGCTCCATGCGGCCGCCGACCGCGAGCCGTTCAAGGCGGACGTCGCCGCGTTCGTCCGAGTTGGCTCGATGGAGGACATCGACGCGCTGCAATACGAAGAGACCTATCGCGGCGGGGCACGCGTGGCCGGGGTCAAGTTCGTCCTGGACGGTTCGCCTCAGGGCCGCACGGCCTGGGTGACCGAACCGTATGCTGAAGGACCGCCGGGGGCCGCACCCGACTATCGCGCCTACGGCACCATGGACCCGGAGCTCTACAAGGCGAGGGCGGCGGCGCTGATCGAGCGCGGGGTACCGTTCCTGGCCCACGCCAATGGTGATGCGGCGATGGACGTCATGTTGGACGGGGTCGATGAGGCGCTCGCCGGCATGGAGGTGGCACCGGATCATCGGTCGGTCATCATCCATGCCCAGCTCATGCGCGCCGACCAGCTGGACCGCGCCGCCGCACTCAACGTCGTGCCCTCCTTCTTTTCAGCCCACGCGTTCTTCTGGGGCGACTGGCATCGGCGGAGCTTCGGCGAGGAGCGGGGTAACAACGTCAGTCCGGTGCGCTGGGCGATCGACCGGGGCGTGAACTTCACCGTGCACAACGACGCCTCGATCGTCCCGCCGGACATCATGCGGCTGGTGTCGATCACCGTCAATCGGAAGACCCGCAGCGGTCATGTGCTCGGACCGCACCAGAGGGCCACGGTTCCGGAAGCATTGCACGCGGTCACCCTTGGGGCGGCCTATCAGTACTTCGAGGAAGACACCAAGGGCTCGATCACGGTCGGGAAGCAGGCGGATCTGGTCATTCTCGAGACGAACCCCCTGACGACCGATCCGGCCGAGCTCGAGCACATCCAGATACTCGAGACGTTCTCCCGAGGCCGATCGGTACACCAGCGCTGAGTCGGCTCGACGATCTGCCGTGGGACGGCGCGAGCACTTAATGGCGGTCGTCGAACTCGCGCGCATCGTGTGGCGCGTCTGGCAGGCAGACCGGCCCTTCCTGACCGTGCGACCGATTGCGGCGTAGCGCAAACTGTTTGTGACTAGGAGGGCTGCCACGAGTTCAATCTAAGAATGGCACACCGGTCGGACCGCGTGGGGACGTGCCGATACAAGCCTGGCCAGATCTGCAACCCCGCGTACAGCACGGTTTCGAAGACCGAACCAGCAATGGCCATTGTGACGGTGACTCTCAGGTCGTAGGCGACGTGGCCGTCTCGGGGAAGTTCATGCGGCGGAGGAGGGCTTGGAAGCGGGGGTCGGCGTGGAGGGGGGCGTACTGAGGCCAGCACTTGATACTGGGAAGCTGAGGGTCGCGTTCCTCGTATCCCTAGGCCAACTGAGCGCTTGGATCCTCCTCGCCGAGCCCCACGCAGATCATCGCAAGGAAAACAGGAGACACGTAGCGGCGACCACGTACCTGTTTGAAGTGGTCGAGAATTGCAGCGCCTCCTCTCGTTGACCCGCCAAACCACCGGCCCAGCCCAGAAGGGCTTCCGCGGCTTCCGCGGGTGCGTCGCTTCGGTCAGACGGCCGTGCCTGCCCGAGGATGCCCACGGCGTCTTGAGCCGCTCCCATGCCTGCCGTGGCTATCGCGAGCATCTGTCGCGAGGGAGGATAACGGTTCTTCCGTTGACTGGGGGTGTCTAATCCGGCCTATCGTCTTGACTACGCCATTAATTCGAACGATCTCTCACGCACCCTGCGGAGCATCCGCAATGCCAAACGGTACGCCGATTTCGTGGTCGCCACTGCGCATATCCATCAGGGTCAATCGGTGCTCGAGCAGATGCATCTGAGCACCAAGCCACCGGCCTTCTACGTAGACCTGGCCCACCAGACCATCGACGTCGGCGCCGATGCCTTTGTCGGTCACGGTGTGCAGCTGTTGCGTGGTGTCGAAATCTATAAAGGCAAACCGATCTTCTACGGCCTCGGTGAGTTCTTCCGCGAGGCGCAGTGGGGCGTTGTTGCATGGTTCGACCACGGAACCGATCCGGCGTCGAAGTCGCCGACGATCACGCCGTGACCGCAAAGGACTGGGCCTTCCCCAGCGCTAGGATCTTGTTCAGCACGGTGCACCCCACCCTCGCTTCGCGCTGCTGCGCCTCGAACCCCTTCGCACGGAGACTGCCGCCGAGGATCCGTTTGTACCGGAGGAACGTACCCTCCGCGCGGGCCTGCTGCCGGTAGCCGGTTTCCTTCTGCCACGCCTGTCTTCCGATCTCGGCAATCCTCTCGATATGCAGGTTCCGCTGCGCCCAGGGCCCCGTCGCCGGTCGTCGAGGCGGGACGATGACCTCGACGGCGGGGCCGCCGGCCGCGCCGACCGCCGTGTACACGCTGCGCGTGTCGTAGGCGCCGTCGCCCGTGAAGCGCCCCAGCGGCGCATCGACCTGGCCCAGCAGGTCCGGGAGCAGGTCCGCGTCGTCGACCGTGTT
>CAUZAY010000011.1:0-28418 GCA_963577695.1 Vicinamibacteria bacterium
GATGCGGACATCGACATCGACTCCCTGGTCGAGCAGTGCGCGCACGGCGTCGACGTCATCGACGCGCACCGCGTCGATGAGCGGCGAATCGGCGTTCGCCAAGGCCGGTGACGACCAGCCAACGGCGACCAATGCGAGGAGGGCGACCAGCGTCGCTCGTAACAGTGTCATGTCAATCTCCGCAGTGCCGTGTCTCTACGACGAACTTCCAGCGACCCAAGTGCCACCAGAATCTGGGCTCTCGACCACCAGGTGCGCACATGCGCGCCTCGCGGGCGCGGAGTGAGGCCTTCCGGGATCCCCGCGGAGCGTCCGCGTGGGGTTCGGGGCGCAGCCCCGTCTAGTTAAAGCTCCGCCAGCCGCCCCGTGCTATCCGACACCCTGTCGACGTGCGCACCTACCTTGTCGAGCAAGGTGACACCCAGATTCATGAACGGCGTGTCGAGCTCGTACACCATGTGGCGTCCGCCCGCGAGCTGTCCGCAACCGCCGCCAACCAGCGTGACCGGCAGGTTGTACGGCGTGTGGTGGTCACCGTCGCCCATGCCCGTGCCATACAGCAGGATGCTGTGGTCCAGCAGAGTGCCGTCGCCATCCGGCGTGTTGTGCATCCGCTCGACCATACCCGCGAACAGAGACATCTGATGCGTATTGATCTTCGTATATTGCTCGATGTTGTGCGGGTCGAGTTGGTGGTGCGACACGCTGTGATGTGCCTCCGGCACGCCGATGTTGGGATACGTGCGCCCGCTGAGCTCGCGCGCCATCTGGGTGCAGCTCACCCGGGTGACGTCGGCCTGATAGGCCAGCACCAGCATCTCGAACAGCAGCGACACGTGCTCGTCATAGTCATCCGGCACGCCACTCGGCTGCTCCACCGGCGGAAGCGGGGTGGTGGCGTTGCTCTGCTCTGCCCGCTGGATCCGCCGTTCGATCTCACGTACGGCGTCGAGATATTCCTCGACCGACGTCCGGTCTCGCAGACCCAACCGCCGCTCGAGACGACCGATGCTCTCGGTCACCGAGTCCAGGATGCTGCGGTCGGTCTGCATCTGCGCCAGTCGTGCCTCGACGCTGCCGCCATCGCCGAACAGACGCTGGAACACGACGCGCGGGTCGCGCTCGTGCGGCAGGGGTGTGGTGGCAGTGCGCCAGGAGGTGGAGTTCTGATACGTGCAGCTGTACCCGTTCTCGCAGTTGCCGACCGTGAAATTCGACTCGGTGGTCAACTCGAGCGACCGTAACGAGGTGTCGGCGCCCAGGGTGTCGGCCGCATACTGGTCGATAGTCTTGCCCGCCTCGATGTCGGCCCCCTCGGTGCGTTTTGGCAGCACGCCGCTCAACCAGCCGCCATGCGCGCGGGTGTGCACCCCGCCCCCTTCGTTGGTGCTGACGAGCCCGCGATTGGACAGGCCACTCACCACCACCATCTGTTCGCGATAGGGCTCCAGCGGCTTGAGAGTGGGAGACATCTCGAAACCCCGTCCCCCGCCACCGACCGGATGGAAATTCGGCAGGAACATGCCGTTCGGTGCATACACGAATCCCAATCGCGGCAGTGGATTCGCGGCGGTGCGGGCAGTGGCCGTCAGGGCCGGCGCCATCGCGTCCAGGAACGGCAGGGCGACGGTAGCCCCGATGCCACGGAGTACGGTGCGGCGTGGGAGCACCTTCTTGGTAACGATCATGACTCGCTTCTCCTGTGCAGGAACGGATAGCTGTTCACGATGCCAACGATGATCGCGTGCATGCCGTAGTCGTCTACGGACGCCTCACGCACGATGCGCCGAACGGCCGGCATGTCGTAGTAGTCGAGACCGCGGCCAAGGGCATAGGTCAGCAGTTTCTCGGTCACGGTGGTGGCGAACCGATCGGGTCGCTCGACCAGTGCCTCTCGCAGTTCAGCCACCCCATCGAACGCCGTGCCGTCCGGCAGCATCCCAGACGTATCC
Source organism: Vicinamibacteria bacterium (assembly GCA_963577695.1). Taxonomy (GTDB): domain Bacteria; phylum Acidobacteriota; class Vicinamibacteria; order Vicinamibacterales; family UBA8438; genus UBA8438. Next base: position 1,953 of record CAUZAY010000011.1, read on the forward strand.
AGCGCGTTGAACGACTCGTCCACCTCGCGCGACCGCCCGATAGCGTCGAACCGCTCGAGCGCGAAACCGGCCGGGTCAATCATCGAGTGGCAGGCCGCGCAGACTGGATTGGCGCGATGCGCCGACATCCGCTCACGCATGGTCGCCACCTTCGCCTGCGTCTTCTTGTCGTTCAGCGCCGGAATATTGGGCGGTGGATCCGGGGGCGGCGTGCCCAGGATGTTGTTTAGAATCCACTTCCCGCGGAGCACCGGCGAGGTACGGATCGCGTGCGACGTCAACGTCAGAATACTGCCATGGCCCAGTAGACCGCCACGCGGGCTACCAACCGGCAAACTGACCCGACGGAAGTGGCTACCCTGGACGTTCGGAATGTCGTAGTGGCCGGCGAGCCGCTCGTTCAGAAACGTGTAGTCGGCGGTCAGCAGGTCGAACACCCCGCGATCGTCACGAATGATGCTGTCGAAGAACAGCTCGGTTTCGCGCAACATCGCCTGGCGCAACGTCTCGTCGAACGCCAGCGAATACGGGTCACCGGGCCGAACCGCCTGCTCGAGGTTGCGGAGGTGCAGCCACTGGCCAGCAAAGTTGCGGGTGACCGCCTCCGACCGCGGGTCCGCAATCATCCGACGCACCTGCTGTTCGAGGGTGGCGGCGTCGCTCAACGCCCCGCTCTCCGCCAGCGTCAGCAGTTCATCGTCCGGAATCCCACTCCACAAGAAGAACGAGAGCCGGGAGGCCAACTCCAGGTCGGTCACCCGATACGGCGTGGCCGGCGACACCCCGCCCGGGTCCGCCTCGATACGCACCAGGAATTCCGGGCTCACCAGCAATCGGCGAATGCCGAGTTCAATGCCGTCCTCGAAACTTCCACCGTCCGCGCGGCCCATCTCGTAGAAGTCGAGCAGCACCGCGAGGTCTGTGTCCGCCACCGGGGCGCGATACGCGCGACGCGCCAAGGTCGACAGGATGGTCCGGGCGCAGCCCGGCTCGTCCGCCGGGGTGGCCGGACGGCACGTGAAGATACGCTCACGGCTCGGGGTCTGACCGGGACCACGGGCATCGTGGGGTCCAGCGATCGTCACTGTGCTGACAAACGGCAGGCTGCCACCGGGGCCACCAGCGTTCCCCGCCGTCCGCGGATTCTGAAAACGCTCCCGCACCTGCTCCACCAGCACCGGCGGGTTCCGTGAAAATGCCACCCCCACGTCGTGCCGCCCGGCGTCGACCGGCACGCGCAGGTTGAGCTGAGAGCTGGTCACATACGGATTGGCCTCGCCCTCTGGCGGGGCCGGCCCCAGGACGTAATGTTCAACCGGCTGGCCGTCCACCGTAACCTCCAGCCGATGCTCCTCTCGCAACCCGCGGTTGCCGTTCAGCTGGATACGTAGGTCGTAGTCGGCATCGATCGGAAACAGATAGTCCACCAACATGCCGCCACGCGTGCCAAACGGCAGCCCGTCCGCACGCTGATGTTGCTGTTCGTCCTGGGCGGCACGGAACGTCTCGGAGACGGCCGTGGGCGGCGGGCTCCCCACCGCCAGCCGGCTGATCGATCGGCTCGCCGTCAGATACCGCTCCAGCAGCGCCTGTGACATCCGCAACACGCCGCCGATGTTGTCGAACCCGAAGCTGGCGTCATCCGCGGGCAGAAAGTCGTCAACCTCGATCTCGAGCGCCAACAGATCTCGAATGGCGTTGCGGTATTCGGCCCGGTTCAACCGGTGGAAGGTGGCCGTCCGACCTGGGTCCGGCGCCGCCATCCAGTTGTCGTCCAGTTGCGTCTTGAGCCAGGCACGGAAGCCGTCCAGTGTGGCGTCATCAGGCCGCGGGCGTCCGGCCGGCGGCATTAATCCGGCGCGCAGCTTGCGCACCACCTGCTCCCAGTGCGCTGCGCCGTCGCCAATCCTGTTCAGATCGAGCGTATCGAGAGTGAGTCCCACGGCTCGCAACTGCGACACCAGTGGACTGCTCGCAGCGCCGGTGCCGGCAACAAGGCTTTCGCTGTGACAGGTCACGCAGTACTGGTCGAGCAGGGCGCGGTAGGCGGCCGGGTCCGACCCAGGTGCAGGTTGCCCGAGAGCAGGGCGAACCGCGCACAGCCACAGGGCCGCGAGTGCGCACGCACGAAGACGTGTGAAACGGCTAGTCATCGGTGCGATGTGGACGTCTCGCCGCTCAAGGCGACACGTCCTCAGTGAAGCTGATCGTAGACCGTACGGGCCACGCGAGCAAGGTAGACCGGCGTGTCGGACTACGGCACGGTGGGATGGCCGGCGCCGGCGCGTGTCGGAAAGCGGTCCGCAAAGGCCTGGCTGGGCCGAACCGACACGGCCATGCTCTCTGAGGAATGGGGCGGGACAAGAAAGAGCGCGGCCAGCCCATGCGACTCAGCGAAGCGCATGCCAGTGTCCGGTCCCAACACGTAGAGCGCGGTCGATAGAATGTCGGCGACGAGCGGGTCGTCGTGCCAGACGGTGACCGACGTATGTCGGTAGAGCGTATGGCCAGTGCGTGGGTCGAGGATGTGGGCGATCGGTTCCCCATCGACCTCGAGCGTGCGTTCTGATGCGCCGCTGGTGGCCAGCGAGCCGGTAGCGAGGACGACCTCCATCGCCGCCTCATACCGGCGCGCCGGGTGCGCCACGTCGACCGACCAGCGTCCGGACGACGGGGCCATGCCGGATACGGCCACCTGGCCACCCAGGTCGACCCGCCAGACTGCGTCCCCCCCCAGGTCCACCTGCAGTCGACGTAACGCCTCTCCCTTGCCGAACGCGCCGGCGTCCAGCGTGGCGTCGACCAGACGCGTCACCCGGCAGGCGTCCGGATCGGGGTCAGCCTCGAAATGTCCGAAACCGGTCACCGCCCAAGCCGCCGCCAGCCGGTCCGCCGGCGGGCGGCGGCCATGCTCGCGAAGTCCCCACACGTCGATCAACGCACCGACACCGGGGTCGAACGCTCCCGCGGTCGTCCGATGCCAGTGGGTCAGGGTGGGCCAGAGCGCGCAGACCTCAGGCCCCAGTTTGAACGGTTGTCCGACCGGATGGCGATTCAGCCGACTCAGCTCGCTGGCGTACCGCCACGTACTGAGGGTGGCTTCGGTCCGCTCGAGGCTCCTGACCATGCGCTCGAGTTGTCGCACGGCGGCGGCTCGGTCCGTCGACTCGACGGCGAGGGTCGCCCGGGTGCCCATCAGATACAGCGTGCGCTCGACGCTGACCGAGCCGGCGGCGATGACTGGATATGGAGGGAGGTAGGACAGGGCGCCGAGCGCGAGAAGCACCGCCGCGCGGCTCACGTCGAGAGGCCGGCCTGGCGCGGCACAGTGGACGTCGCCATCGACGAGACCCGGCTGATACGCCACCCGATGACGAGATGCAGGCTATAGCCAGCCACGAAGACCACGCTGGTCGATATGTGGGCCCAGAGCATGACGGTCACAGCGGTCGGGGTCGAGGCCACCTGCAGCAGGTAGCCGGACAGCGCCATCGTCGAAAAGCTGATCAGAGACATCCAACCGGAGCGACGATTTTCGGCCACCGGTGAGGTGAGCTTCTTGAGCGTGTGCGAGCGGAACAACATGCCAAAAAACGCGATAAAGAACGGCGCCGCCAACAGGTGCAACGAGAGCATGGCCGGCTGCCACGGATGATTGATGACCGAGAACGGGTCCACCGCGGTCACGAAGTACTTCATGTAGAAATACACGGCGCCGGTCACGGCAACCGCACCGTGCAACGCGTTGAACGCCCACTGCTCCCACCACTTCATCGGGTCACCGCTCCAACTGCTCTTCCGACAACTCCAACACCCGGTCGATGGCCAACACCCGTCGTACGGCGGCGTTCGTCGCGCCGGCCGTCAAGGTAGCGCCAGCAATCGGACGAATCGCCCGCTGCACCGCCAGATCGTCGTTCAACGCCTGCTGGTGGTACTGCTGCAACCAGCGTTCGCCGGCCTGATACTCGGTTGGCTCCAAAAACGCCGTCACGTCGATACGTTTCACCCGACCGTCGGACTCCAGGGAAATCAGCAAGCTCTCTCGTTTGGTCCGTACCACGTGGGTGTCGACATATGCACGTCCCACAATCCGTCCACCCTCCGTCGCCAGGTACCGTGCCACCAGCCCGCTCTCCACCTCGACGCCGGCCATTTCGCCGATCCGCGCCATTTGCGGCTGGGTCAGGAACACGCGTTCCGCCTCGACGGTGGCCTCGGGGAACACGGCGGCAAGCGCCTCTTCCCGTGTGATCCGGCCCCCCTGAGCTGCGGCCGACACGCCGGCCGTCGCCAACAGCAGCAACACCGATGTCATCCCGGACCGCATCATGCGGCGCCGGCCGGACGGGTCTGAAGACCCGCGGCTACGAACCTGGACGACGACCCTAGAAGGCATAACCCATGGCCAGGTTGAACTGGCTGATACCGGTGTCGGCGTCGTTGCTCACCCAGGCGTGATCCACCTTCACCACGATGTTCGCGATCGGTTTCAGCTCGACCCCGGCCGTGACATACGTGTTGTCAGTCGACAGGCTCCGGGCGAAGCCGACCGGCATCCGATCCTGGGTATCGACCTGCTCGTAGCGCACATATGGCGTGAGCGCCACCCCAGCAGAGTTCGTCTGAGAGAGCAGGTCGTAGCCGACCTGAATGTAGGCCCCTTGCATCCGCTCCCCAACACCTGTGTCCAGTACCTGATTCAACTGAGCCGCGTCGCCCAGATGCGCTCGGGCAAAAAGCCCGCGCACATCGAATCCACGCACCTGCGCCTGACCATGGACATCGAAGATGGTCGTGCGCACGCCGTACTCGGTACCGTCCAGGACAACCTGTCCCTGTCCGGAATCACCCGCATACAGACTGGCTCCGACAAATACGCCGGGGGTCGGTGTCACGTCGACGCGTCCTGTGAACGCCATACTCGTGGCTTTGGCTCGGCTGCCTTTCTGACGCCCGCTCCGCAACCCGCCAGAAGAGAAATCCACTCCGTCCAATCCGTTGATAACGTAGGCCCGGAACGCCACCCAATCGAACGCCCCGTAGACACCACCACCGTTTTCGCGCCAGGTCGACGGGATGATCCGGCTTTCGGTGACCGGCCGTTCGGCCCCGATGAACACCGTCGGCTCATGAAATTCGTTGACCAGGCCCATGGGCGCCAGCAGCATGCCGCCCCGTACGCCAAGGTGGTCGCTCGCCTGGTAGTCCAGGTAGGCGAACTCGACGAAGATTTCGTCCGCGTGCTCAATTTCGATTTCCGAGTTAAACAGGAACTTGTCGTTGAACCGATACCCGGCGTAGATGATCGCGCGTAGAAAATCGAACTGCGTCGTCCGGCCTGTCGGCGAACCGGCCTCACTCTCGTCGGCGAAATTCTCGAGGAGCATCTCTCCGTAGCCGGCGATCGAGACGCCACGGTCGCGACCATAGGTGGCCGCCGCTGACGGTGCCAACCCCAACCGCCGCGCGTCTTCGACACTGACTGGCTCGACATCCTCTCCGCTCCGCAAACGCTCGACTTCTTCGGCGAGTAGATCGAGGCGGCGCAGTACTTCCGCCAGATCGGGTTGCTGCTCGCCGGTCTCGGCGCCTGCCGGAGACCCGTTCGCCGGACCACGCGCGCCCGAATCTTCGCTCTCGTCGACATCGTCAGCCGCGGCCGGAGCGCGCGCGACCGCCGTGTCGACCGGTGTGGACTGGGAGTCATCGTCACGCTGGGTCTGTGCGGTCGCGGTGGTGGCGAAGGCACACAACGCCAGCGCCGACATGGTCCGTGTATGCCAGAAACGGCCCGGGCCCGTCCGTGCCGTCACGGGGCAGATCTCCAAGATGCAATTGCGCGCCTCGACGGCCATCTCTACACGCTTCACCGGTAAATGCGTCAACCCTCACGCGACCTGGTTTCAACAACGTTCAAAGGAAGCGGGGTGGGTCCCTGTCGTTGCCCGCCGGGTCTGGCCGCGCCCGCAGGCCCTTTCGTCTGCTCACGCTCAAAGCGAGACAAAATGAGATCCAATCTCACTTTCATTTCGCCACTATATATCCGACCATTTTTGTCGTCAATGGGAAATGAGACTGGATCTCAAAAACGCCGGCCGTGTGGCTGAGGCGGCGCGACTAGACCCACTTTGGCTGGACAGCTTGTGGGAAGGGAACGGAGGCGCTGGCACGCGTGCGCACCAGCACCTCCCCGCGTACGACATTGGTAGCGCCTGACCGAGCTGACTCTGTCGCGGTCCGGCGTCTTGACGACGGCTACTGCTCGTTCGAGGTACGAGCGGTCTGGTTCAGCAACAGCTTCTGCACCCGCCAGTTGTTCATGTCCGCGATGAACAGCACGTTCTCATCGCGGCAGGAAATACCGTGGATCCAGTTGAACTGCCCAGGCCCGCGACCAGACTCACCGAGGTAGCCAAGCATCTCGCCGTCCAGCGTCATCTTGTAGATCCGGCCCGGGTCCTCGTCCGACGCGAACAGATACTGCGTGTCGCCACCGGAAATACAGAGGCTCCACGGCGCGTGCGCATCAGGTCGGTTCGGGTTCTGGTTGCCAAGCACCGGCTGATAGCTCTTGTCGAACGGGACGGCCATGACGATCGATTTCAGTAGGTTGCCGTCCGAATCGTATTTCTGAATACGACGATTGGAGCGGTCAGCGACATACACGTTGCCGGCGCGGTCCACCTGCAGGCTGTGCGGCAGGCGGAATTGTCCGGGCTCGTTCCCGTAGCTACCCCACGACTCGAGCCAGTTGCCCCACTTGTCCATCTTGCCAACGCGCGAATTGATGTAGCCGTCGCTCACATAGATGTTGCCTTCGGCGTCCCACCCGACGTCAGTCGGGCCGCCGAAGTAACCGTCTACCTGTCGCGCCTCGCTGGCGGGCGGATGCTCATATTCGTCGAACCCTTCGGGACGACGCCCAAGATTCAACACGACGTAGCCGTCCGGGTTGATCTTGGTCACGGCGTTCGTGCCTTTGTCGACAACCCAGAGGTTGTCTTCGTTGTCGAAACGGACCGAGTGACCATAACCAAAGCCATACACGTTCTGTCCGATCTCACGCACGAAGTTCCCTCGATCGTCGAACTCGAGCAGGTTCGTGGTGGCGTTGCCGAACAACGGCCCCGTGGTGGACGAACCCGGGTGGTTCAGCACGATCAGGTGTCCCTTGGAGTTCTCCGCCACCCCGAGGGTCTCCCCAAGATTCATCGTGGGGGGGTACTTCAAGTAGTCCGGCACCGACACAAATGGAATTTCCGGCACGTTCTGCGCGAACACGGGGGCGGCCAGCGCCACGATCGCCAGCGCGGTCACGGCCGTAGTGATGAAACGTTTCACGGAGACCTCCTTGAAGCTCTAAGCCCGGCCGGATGACCGGGAGCGGATCACGTCGAAAAACAGTGCTCGTATGATAGCGCAGTCGAGCCTCTGACGGGGCGCAGGTCTCGCTCCTGTGATAAGGTGTCATTGTTGCGCCTTCATCGCCCACGGCGATGGCCGTCCGCGCGCCCGCGTGACCCGGTATGGCGGCTGGAAGGACCCCAATGCGCCTCCAGATTATCGTCTCGCACACATAAGCGTTCTGCCCTTCGGGTAGGTCTGCCAGATCCGCACCGGGACCCCGCGTCCCTCAATTTCAACCGCTGATTTGTTGCTGTCCACCGCCCCGGGCGGTCGGGCGACCTGTTAGCTCAGTTCGTTCTGTCGGTCTAGCCAGAGACGAGTCCACGTACACCGCGTTGCTTGACGCGCCGGACGGCGCGTCTGAGGTTGTGTCATGTCACTGTCGGGTGCCCCGTCGGTCACCAGTCCACGAGCCGGAGCGTGGACCGACATTCGGAATTCGATTCGGGGAGTGCGCCGCGACTACACGACGGGCAGTATCGGGCGCGCCGTCATGCTGTTGGCCATCCCGATGGTGCTCGAAATGTCGATGCAATCGCTGTTCGCGGTGGTCGATGTCTTCTTTGTCGCTCGGCTCGGTCCAGAAGCGGTCGCCATTCTCGGACTGTCGGATTCGCTGCTCGCACTCGTATTCTCCGTAGCCATCGGTCTCTGCATGGGCACGACGGCGATGGTGGCGCGACGAATCGGTGAAGACTCGCCGGAACAGGCCTCGGTAACGGCAGTACAGGCCATCGCCACCGGCATCGCGGTGTCCATCGTGCTCGGGACCGTCGGCGTGGTCTGAGCGTCGGATCTGCTGCAGATGCTCGGCGCGACGCCGGAGCTGGCCGCCAACGACCGCTCGTTCACGTCGATCATGCTTGGCGGCAGCGTCACGGTGATGCTGCTGTTCCTGATCAACGCCATCTTCCGAGGCGCCGGAGACGCGGCGCTAGCGATGCGCTCGCTGTGGCTGGCGAACCTCATCAACATGGTGCTCGACCCGGTGTTGATTTTCGGACTCGGACCGCTCCCCGAGATGGGTCTCGAGGGTGCGGCCATCGCCACGACGTTCGGCCGGGCGATGGGGGTGGTCTATCAAGTCCGGCATCTGACGAACGGACGAGGCGTGATCCGTATCGACTGGCGGCGCGTCGCGATGGATCTGGCCGTGATGGCCCGGCTGCTGCGAGTCAGCGGAATCGGTGTCGTGCAGTATCTGATCAGCACGGCCAGCTTCCTTGGCTTGATCCGGATCCTCGCGCCCTTTGGCGAGACGGCACTGGCCGGCTACACGATCGCTATCCGCATCATCATCTTCATCCTGCTTCCCGCCTGGGGAATGGGCAATGCGGCGGCCACGCTGGTCGGGCAGAACCTCGGGGCCGGGAATCCGGAGCGGGCCGTCTGGTTCACCGCGCGGTGCAGCTCGGCGTTCCTGGGGTCGGTCGGACTGTTCCTCTTCGCGCTCGCGGAGCCGATCGTCGCGTTGTTCACGACCGAACCGGCCGCGGCCGTCACGGCCATTGCGTGTCTACGGACGATCAGCTTCAGCTATGTCTTCTGGGGCTTCGGGCTGGTCACGGTCCAGGCGTTCAATGGCTCGGGCGATACCACGACGCCAACCTGGATCAACTTCTTCGTTTTTTGGGTCGTCCAACTGCCCCTGGCGTGGACGCTGTCCGGCCCGGCCGGCTTCGGGCCAACCGGGCTGTTCGCAGCCATCGCCTTCTGCCAAAGCCTGCTCGCGGTGGTCGGGGTGCTGGTATTCCGACGCGGCACGTGGAAGCGACGGCAAATTTAGCTGTCTTTCTTTGGGCGCTGGTTGAACGCCAGGACACGCTTCCGGAGGCGGATGCTCTTGGGCGTCACCTCGACCAGTTCGTCGTCGTTGATGAACTCGATCGATTGCTCGAGATTCAGCAGCCGGGGCGGCACCAGACGCAACGCTTCGTCGGCGGTGGACTGCCGCATGTTGGTGAGCTTCTTCTCTTTCGTGACGTTGACATCCATGTCTGACGTCCGGGCGTTCTCGCCGATGACCATACCCTCATAGACCTGGGTGCCCGGTTCGACAAAGATTTCCCCCCGCTCCTGCAGGTTGTAGATCGCAAATGCGGTCGCCTTGCCCAAGCGGTCGGCCACGAGTGCACCGGTGGGTCGGCCGGCGATCGGGCCATGCCATGGCTCCCACCCGTCGAACAGGTGGTTCATGATGCCGGTGCCGCGGGTGTCGGTGAGGAACTGCGAGCGAAATCCGATCAAGCCGCGCGTCGGAATCCGGAACTCGAGCCGGATACGCCCGCTGCCGTGATTGACCATCTTCGTCATCGTGGCCCGCCGCGTTCCCAGTTGGGCGATGACCACCCCTTGATAGTCCTCCGCCACATCGATCACGAGATGCTCGACCGGCTCTTCGATTCCACCGTCGACCTCCCGTGTGACGATTTGTGGCCGCGACACCTGAACCTCGTAGCCTTCCCGACGCATCATCTCGATGAGAATCGACAGTTGCAGCTCGCCACGACCGATGACGTTCATTTGCTCGGGCGAATCGGTGTCCTGGACACGAATCGAGACGTTACCGATCAGCTCTCGCGCGAGCCGATCTCTCAGGTTGCGCGACGTCACGAACTTGCCGTCGCGCCCCGCCATGGGGGAGGTGTTGATTCCGAAGATCATCGACACCGTCGGTTCATCGACATGGAGGGGCGGGATCGGCCTGGGGTGCTCTGAGTCGGTGATCGTCTCGCCGATGGTGATGTCGTCGATGCCAGCCAGACAGATCACGTCGCCGGCCGCGGCCGCCTTAACCTCTACTCGTTGCAGACCGTCGAACATATACAGCTTCGTGACCCGAGTTCGTTCGATTCGGCCATCGATCTTCGAGACCGCGATTTCGTCTCCCAGCGCGACCCGTCCGTTGACGATGCGCCCGATCGCGATGCGACCCAGATACTCGCTCGAATCGAGGTTGGACACCAGGACCTGGAGCGGAGCGTCCGGATCTCCGGTCGGCGGAGGCATATGCTCCACGATCGCGTCGAGCAGCGGTCGCAGACTCTCTCCCGGCAGAGCCGCATCGAGGCTGGCCGTGCCCGCTTTCCCGTTCGCGTAGAGCACCGGGAAGTCGATCTGATCTTCAGTCGCGTCCAAATCGATGAACAGGTCGTAGATCTCGTCGAGCACCTCCGCGGGTCGCGCGTCATGCCGGTCAATCTTATTGACGACCACGATCGGCTTGAGCCGCTGCTCGAGCGCTTTCCGCAACACGAACCGGGTCTGGGGCAACGGCCCCTCGGACGCGTCCACGAGCAGCAGCACACCGTCGACCATCGTCAGCGTGCGCTCGACCTCGCCGCCAAAATCGGCATGGCCCGGCGTGTCGACAATATTGATGAGCAGATCGCCGTAGTGAATGGCCGTGTTCTTGGCCATGATCGTGATACCGCGCTCGCGCTCGAGCTCGGTGTTGTCCATCGCGCGCTCTGCGACCCGCTCGTTGGCGCGGAAGACGCCACTCTGGTGGAGCAGGGCGTCGACCAGCGTCGTCTTGCCGTGGTCGACGTGGGCGATGATCGCGATGTTGCGACGAAGCGGGTTAGCGACACCGCTGGTGGCGGTCGCCGTCACAGACACATGGGGTCCGAACAGGAAGTGATCATCCCATGATGATAGCTGTATTTGGACGGGGCTGCGCGCGGGCCCGGCGCGATCCCTGATCGCCCGTGGGGGCATATACTGGGACCCTTCGTCAGATGCGACTCAGGAGCCCCAATCACATGCGCACCACACTGCTCGCCATCGCCCTGTCCAGTGTCCTTCTCGCCTCTTGCGGATCCGAACCGGAGGTCCCCGCGGACGTGGCGATGCCGGACCCCGCACCCCCAGCGGAGGCACCAGCCTCCACCCCGTTCCCCGACGTCATCGTGGCCGAACGTGGCGGGTTCATTCCAGAGGGGGTGGAGTACGACCGGACCAACGGCCGGATCTTGACGGGGTCGCTGTCGGAGGGTTCGATCCTGGAGATTCACCCGGACGGACGCGTCAGCACGGTGGTCGCCGACCCGGACCTGGTGTCGTCGGTCGGCATCGAGGTCGACGAAGCGCGGGACCGACTGCTGGTGGCGAACTCCGACCGGGCGGCGTTCGACGGGAGCAGCGCGGGCCAGGCTGAGTTGGCGGTCTATGACCTGACCTCGGGCGACCGGATCGCCCTGGTCGATCTCGCCGCGGCGGTCACCAACCCACCGGACGACGCCGCCTACTTTGCCAACGACGTTGCGGTGTCGGACGACGGAACGGTGTATGTGACGGACACGATGCTGAACGCGGTGTACGAAGTGACCCGTGACTACGAGGCGTCGCTGCTGCATCGCTTCGACGACGAGGCCGGAGGCCCCAACGGCATCGAAGTGCACCCAGCCGGCTACCTGCTGGTGGCGCGAGGGGCGGAGCTGTGGAAGATACCGCTGAGCGACCCGGCGTCGGCAACCGCCGTCGCCCTCCCGGAGGCCATTCCGGGCGGCGACGGTATTGTCTGGTCCGCGGGCCGCCTGGCGATCGTCAGCAATTCAGACAGTCGCGTGGTCGCCCTCACGAGCACGGACGACTGGGCGACGGCCGAGGTGGCGGGAGTCGCGACCTTCGACACACCGGCAACAACGGCCGCGGTCATCGGTGACGACGTGTATGTGGTCCACCCCACGTTCGAGGGCGACGACCCCCCGAGCGTGTCCCGCGTCACGTTCCAGTAGAAACCGAAAGAGCCAGGGCGCGCGACAATGCGCGCCCCGAGGCGGCGGAGTGGGGCACTCGGGGTCCCCGCGGAGCCGCCGCGTGGGGTCCGGGGCGCAGCCCCGTCTTGGTAATCACCCAGCCCCGTCTACGTCCTAGTTCGCAACGTACTTGGTAACGCCACCGCCAGCGGTCGGACGCGACCCCGGGCCCTCCGCCGCATAGACGTTCCCGTCAGCATCCACCGCCACGCCTTCGCCAGCCACACCCTGCAGCAACCGAACGTCGTGCGGATGCGGTGGGACGAACCCGGTCAACCGGTCCTCGCCAGCCGGCCCAATCCGCACGCCGGTCTTCCAGCCCGGGTGATTCTGCACTCCAGACTCGGAGTCAATCGCATACAGCGTGTCATCGGCGGTGATGAACAGACCGCTGATCCGGCTGTACTGCTCATACATATCGAGCAGCTCGCCTTCCTGGTCGAAGATCTGGATACGATGGTTTCCGCGGTCCGCCACATAGAGACGTCCCGCCGAGTCGAACTCCATCGCGTGGGGTGTCCGGAACTGGCCTGGCCTGAACCCGACCTCTCCCCACTGCTTGATGAAGGTCCCGTCGGCCGAGAATTTCAGAATGCGACCGGTCGCACCCTCCGGCGGATCGGGGTTCTGACCACTGTGACCATCGGAGACGAAGATATCGCCGTTGGGCGCGGTGATGACGTCGCACGGTTCGTTGAGCTGCCCCGGCCCGCTCCCCGGCTGGCCCGCGGTTCCGAGCCGCAGTAGTTCCTCGCCCTCGGGACTGAACTTGATGACCTGATGACCCTTCGTCCCGGACTCGTTGCCTTGAGAGTCGGTGACCCACACGTTGCCGTCATCGTCCGCGTGAATACCATGGGGTAGCACGAACAGACCCTTCCCGAACTGGGCCATGATGTCGCCGGTGTCCTTATTGAACTTGAAGATGGGGTCGCGTTCGGGGTTCTCTTCGCAGCCGCCAGCCAGCGCCAGGCCGCCGCACCGGTCGTAGACCCAGACATGGCCGTCGGGACCGATGTCGATCCCGGCCGTCGACCCCCATTCACGGTTGTCGGGCAGCTTCGCCCAATTGAGGATCACCTCTCCGGTCGGGTTCGGCAAGGGGCGATCGACCCAGTCGCTCCCGGTTCCCGTCTCCGCTGCGGCCATCGGCATCTCGGGCTCAGCCTCCATCGGCTCACCGCCACCGCACCCCGCGGCTGCCGCCAGCGACACCGCCACCAGCGCGACGCTGGCGCGTGTCATGAAACGCCATCGGTTGTCAGTCATTGCAGTCCTCCCACTCACGTGACGATCTAATCCAAATGCACTTCGGCGATCGCGATGCCGCTTTCTCCCGCGACCGCGTAGGCCAGCAACACCCGCCCGCTCTCGGCGTCCTCATAGATGGCTGGATCGCGGAGCTGGTTGACGTGACCATAGGCGGTGCTCCGCACCGACGGCTCAAGGGGGGCGTCTGCCCCCTCCCAGTCGTACTCGGGACGCAACACCTCGACGCCCGGCGTTGCGGTCCAGTTCGTCCAGTCGTCCGCGAGGTCGATGATACTGAGCTTGATGTGCTCCGGCACGTCACCGACCTGGGTCCAGAAGACCATGAGGGTATTCCCGCGCCTGAGCAACGCTGAATGGCGCATGGACGAATTGAACAGCCTCGGCCCCTCTTCGAATCCGCCCAGCGGATCTCGAGATCGATAGAACTGGCCGGGCATCGACATGGCGTAGGTATAGCCGTCGTGCTGGAACACGCGCATATAGGTCCGTCCCAAGCGTTCGGGTCGAGCCGAAAATGTGATCCCATCGCCGGAGGTCGCCACCCGCGACACCTGCCGGCTCACGCCATCGAGCCCGTGAAAATACATGACTATGCGCCGATTCGCGTCGTCGACGTGGACGTCAGGCGACGCGATGTGCGGCGTAGTGGCCTCGGTCCGCACGTCGTGGGACAGGGCGGCCGCACCGTTCCGCCTTCGTGCCGCCGTCATCCGCGCCACCTCTTCGTCGGAGATCTCGGGCGGCTCAGTCAAGAACTGTGAATCGGCGATCTGCAAACTCCCCGGCGGATGGATCTGCCACGGCCCCTCGAGGCCGTCAGCGTAGGCAAGCCGGATGTACCGCCCCTTGTGGTCGGCGAAATACAGGTAGTACGCGCCAAGCGGATCCGCAACCCAGTCAGGCACCTTGATGAGCGACGGTCCCTGTATGTTCGCGCCGATACTGGGGTGGAGGTCGGGTCTGATGATGGGCCCCTCAGAGAGGCGCTGGACGTGGACCGACTGCGCGGCCGACTCGGCCGCCACGCACACGACGGCGCATGCGCACGCCGCCGCCACCCCTGTGGTCAACCGGTGCGAATAGATCACGTCAGAGAGCCCTCCCGAAAATTCGAATGGGCAGAATACGCCATCCGAGACCGCGAACCAAGACGTCAGCCGCGGGTGTCTCGGTCAAGCCACTTCCCTGTCTGAGGGACACGCTGGTCTGCCATCCGGTCCAGCAACCTCGTCGGGTCAGCGTCCGACAGCAGCAAGCCCCGATGCGGCTCCGAGATGAACCGCTGGCCAACCGCGTGGTCCAGAAAGTCCAGCAAGCGGTCGAAATAGCCCGCGACGTTCAATACGCCACACGGTTTCCGGTGGAGGCCGAGTTGCGCCCAGGTCAGCATCTCGAACAACTCTTCCAGCGTCCCCAGCCCACCGGGCAACGCGATGACGCCGTCAGACAGTTCCGCCATCACTGCTTTCCGCTCGTGCATCGAATCGACGACCCGTAAGTCGGTCAGCCCACCGTGCGCGACCTCTTTCGCTTCCAGATGCGCGGGAATGACTCCAATCACCTCACCGCCGCCGTCCAGCACGGTGTCGGCCAGGACGCCCATCAGGCCGACCTTTGCCCCGCCATACACCAGCGTCTGCCCTCGTGATACTAGCACCCGCGCCAGCGCACGCGTGGCGGTAGCATAGGCCTCCAGCGCTCCCGGGCTCGACCCTGTAAAGACACAGATCCGTTTCACGAGTTGTGTGGAGATCGGTCAGCTCACTCACCGCCGCCAGTAACGGGAAGCGTGGCCGGTTGCAGATGGTCTCGCGACAGCGGCCCCAACCGGTCGATGATTCTGGCGTAGGCCCGCGTAATCTGCTCCAGACCGACCGCCGGGATCCACTCGGGTGTGTCCTGCTCCGTATGCTTGATCTCCGGCGAAGTGATGACCTGGATCGACGGCACGTCGCGCGCCATCCGCCCCATCTCACCGGAGGCCCCGTTCTCCATGTCGGCGGTAATACCGACGTTGAAGCGGTTGAAGGCGTCGAGCACGACATCCAACAGCGCCTGACTCCCGTTGACCCACCACCGCATGGGCGACACCGCATTCATCATGCGGAGGCGCGCGCCCCAGTACTTGGTGCGTACCGCCGCGACATGCTCCAGGTTGATGGCAAGCACCGTGTTGGCGAGCGCGGTCTCCCGGTTGTCGTGTAGCCAGGAGGTCCCCGGTCCACCGTGGTGTCCAACTGATCCGAGAAAGCGGAGGGTGCGCGGGCGTTCAGCCTGCGGAATCCCCGCATAGTGTTCGAGCAGTCCGATCATCACCGCCAGTCCGGACCCATTGTCGAGCGCGGCCTGAAAGTATCCGTCCATATGGGCGATGATCAGAATCTCTTCGTCGCTCGCTCCCGGCAGCGTGCCCCAGACGCTGGCGGCGGTGAGCCCGGCCCGCATCTCGCTCTCCATCGTGTAGCGCACGGTGACCCGCTCGCCCTGTCCGAGCAGGTCGCGCAGCCGCATGCCGTCCTCGTAGCCGACGTTGAACCCGGGCCGTTCACCGGTACGCTGCCACACCGCGAAATTGTCCGAGATGCCGTACACGATGCCAACCGCGGCCGCGCCACGCTCGATCGCCCGGGCGACCGCGTCCTCGTCGCGAATCGAATGACGGAGTGTGCCGGGCCGCGGAATGTCCTGGATCAAGACCGCCTTTCCCTCGACATCGCGACCCAGGTAGTCGGCGGCGCTCCCGCCACCAAGCCACATGAGGTCGAACTCCAGCCCCTCGTCGGGGGTGGAGACGGCACCCTGCGGCGGCCTGGCGGACTCGAGCGTAAAGGTCTCGTCGCCCACGGCGAACGTGAGGTCCCAGGCGGTGGGCTGCCACACCGGGTTCAAATCGAACGACTGACGGGAGACGTCGTGCAGACCAAACCGCTGAAAATATCCCTCCACCCAGTCCTGGGTCACGACATGCCCGGCGGTGCCGACATTCCGGCCCCAGAAGAGATTGCCGGCGGCTCGGTCGGCCAGCGAGATGGCATCCACCTCCAGCAACCACGCCTTGATGCGTGCGCCGTCGATGCCGGCGTACCGCTCATCGTCGGCCCGCAGTGGGACGCGGATGAATGCGTCGTCTCGGATGACGCCTGCCGCGTCGAGCAACGGCTGCCCCAGCGGGTTGGGCGACGCCGGCTGGGCCAGCACGTCGACGCCCGCGAGCGAGAGGAGCGCGACGAGTGACAGGCCGACACGCCGCATAGCGGCGGAAGCACTCCGCATCTGGGTTCTCCTCCGTTCCTGACTGTCTGGATCCGACCGACGAGAGGCCGCAGTATAGCAGCGGTACATGAGCCTGATGCTCCCCACCGACTAGATGGCGTGGGACGACTCCCGCCCAGACCCCAGCGCGTCACGACTGCGGGTTATGCGTCACAACCCCGTTGTCACCATCAATTCGAAGCCGATCACCGTCGCGAATCTGCACCATCGCATCGCGCACGTTGACCACCGCCGGAATCCCGAATTCACGCGCCACGACGGCGCCGTGCGACAGATAGCCGCCTGTCTCCATCACAATGGCCGAGGCTCGTAGAAACAGCGGCGTCCACCCCGGATCCGTGGACGGCGCGACCAGCACGTCACCGCGTGTCATCCGGCCCGCATCGTGTGGTGACGACAAGACACAGGCAGGCCCGGCCGACGTGCCGGGCGCCGCGGCCAGCCCGGCCCAGACGCGATCTCCCGTGTCCGACCAGCTCCCACCGTCGGTCATCGATGGTGGGACCGGCACGGGTTGAGTCCCCGCGGGGCCCGAGACCACGCCGGGCAGTCGATGACGCGCCTGGCGCTCGATCCGCGCTTTTCGGTCGTCGACGAGGCGGATCGCGCCAGCTCCGTCCCACGCCCCATCCAGATACGCCTCGGCCTCGACGGCGGCAAGGTGAAAAATGTCGTCGACGGCGAAGAGGTGTCCCCGCTCCACGCACCGGCGACCTAACTCCAGACACACGTGACGCACCATCGCCACCGCGGCGGCCATCCCGGACTTGGCGTTCTCGCGCAGACCGGCACCGACTCGAGACCGGTCGAGCAACCGTCGCACGACGGGACGGACGTACCACGGCACGATCTGCAGAGCGCGCAGAGCCCGACGACGGACCGCGTCAGCGCGAGCCCGCGGATCGGACGGATCGGGCTGTTCCAGATGGAACCGTATCTGATCTCGTAGGTAGCTCGGGTCTTCGTACCAGCGCACGCTGGCGAACTCCATCTCGAAGACCGCGCGGTGCCCGAACCGTTCGAGATACCACGCCATCGCGGAACGGAACGCCGATGTCGGGTCCAGCCCACGCCAGGCCTGCGGGTCCTCCGAGGCCAGCGCATCGACGGCCGACGGCTCCCGCTCTGCCAGGCGCGCCAGCTCGTGCAACCCGTAGCTCTGCTCCGCGCTCGCCACATCACCCGACGACGCGAGCAAACCCGAGACCAACGAGTCCTGCCGATCGCCCGTCGCCCACTCCAGCAGGTCCTGCGCCACGGAGGTCCAGCTGCCTGAGTACGTAGCCGCCAACTGTAGGGTTGGTTGGTACTGCACCCCGACCGCCTGGATCCGGCTCATTTCCGCCAAGAGCGCCTGGTCACACAGTCCAGTCAAGTCGGTCTCGTGCACGGACTTCGCCTGCTCGATGATCAAGGCGATGTCGTCCGGCGCCTCTCTGGCGAGTCGACGCAACCGGCCCAACAGTCGGAATCGCCGTCGGACACGGGCCAGGCCGGCACGTCCATGCATTCCGCTATCGGCCGGCAGGACGATCTCCGGTTGAAACCCGCCCATCGTGCGATTCACTTCGGCCGGCGGCACCCCGACTGAGTCAAAGAGCGCCCACTGCAGGTTGTCGAGGTCAAAGTACGGTCGGCCACCGAAACATCGCAGCACCTCCATCCCCGCCGGCACCGGGTAATCCACCGCCTCGAGCGATGCATACACCACGCCCTGTGCGGCATTTGTCAGCGCCGACCAGGTCATGGTGGTCACCGGATTGGGAAACGAGTCGACGATGTTGGCGTTCGACCACGTGGTCGGCCCGGCCGGCAGACCGGGAAAAGACCAGCGAGGAAGACGGGTGACGGGCCGAGACTGGAGGAGCCAGAACGCGGTGCCGTCGAAGGCCCACTCCACATCCTGGGGGTCTTGCCCCTCGCCCAGGGCCCAGTGAACGCGCATGACGAGCCGGGCCAGGGCCGACAATTGTTCGTCGTCGAGAATCGGGGCGTCGCCGGTGTCGTCCTGTCGTTCGACCAGGGTCGCCGGCTGCCGGCGCACCTGAAACTGCTGCGGCTGCACCGTGCCGCGCACCACGGCATCCCCAAGCCCTCGGGCCAGGTTGATGGTGACCAGGTCCCGCTGCCCTGTCACCGGCTCGCAGGAGAACGCGACGCCAGCCGCTACCGGACCGATCGTCTCGTCACCCACCATCCGACAGATGACCACTGCGCACGGCGTCTCCAGATCGCCCACGTTGAAGCGCCGCCGGTACGCCAACGCCTGCGGCGTCCACAGCGACGCGAAGCAGTGTGCGATCGCCTCGCACACCGCCTCCGGCCCGTGCACGTTGAGGACGCTTTCGTGGATGCCCGCAAACGCCAGACCCGCTCCATCCTCGCCGACCGCGCTCGAGCGGACCGCGACTGGGGGGTCGTGTAGCCCGTGGTCCCGTAGAAACCGGGCGACGGCCGCCCGCGTCGCGGTCGGCAGCCCCAGACCGGTGATCTGGTCCCGCGTGGTCTTCAGTAGATCGTGCACCCGTGGGATCGCGAGGTCGTCGGCCCCCACCTCACGCACCTCGGCCAGACAGGCCGCGATCTCCGGCGTCTCGACCAGCGCTCGATACACCGACGCCTCGAGCACGCCTCCGGCTGGAACGTCGAACCCGTACCGACACAGCCGACTGAGATTCCAGCCCTTGCCGCCGACGGCGGACGCTCCGGCCCGATAGGCCTGCTCCCAGGTAAGCAGTGGTCCACTGAAGTTCATGGGATGATCACGCGCGTGACGGACGTACCCGCCGGACTGAGATAGGATCCCCGCAGTCCAGCATATCGCCTTGACCGCCCGACGTCCGGTAACCGGCGCGCGCCGGCTTCTCCGACACGATCGTCACCCATGATTACCGAGAGCGCACTCATCGCCATCAGCGGCTTCGTGGCCGTCGTCGCCCTCCTGTTCCTGCTGATCACCGTGTCCAAGTGGCACGTCTTTATCGCGCTGCTCGTCCCGATCGTGTTGTTCGCGTTGCTGCCAGGTTTCGACCGGGAAGCGTTCATCAGGGCGTTCGAGCGGGGCTTCGGCGGAACCATTGAGGACATCGCAGTGGTGATCGTGCTCGGCTCGATCCTGGCCGAGGCGCTCAAACACACCGGAGGTATCGAACGGATTACGGGGTCGATGATCAAGTGGGTCGGCGAAGCTCGGATGCCGCTCGCGTTGACCCTGAGCGGTTTTGTCATCGGGCTCGCGATTTTTTCCGATGTCGGCTACCTCATCCTCAATCCGCTGGTGCATTCGGCCGCAATCAACAGCGGATTGAATATGAGCGTCATGGCCACCGGTCTGGTCGGGGCGATGCAGCTCACCCACGCCATGGTCCCGCCGACCCCGGGCCCCCTGGCGGCCGTGGCCTTGGTGGGGGCCGACATTGGTCAAGTCATTCTGTACGGCGGTCTCTGCACCCTGGTCGCCGCGCTGGCGGGGTGGGGCTACGCCCTGGTTGTCGGACCCCACATCGAATCGCCACCGTCGCGCGAATTCGTCGGGCAGTCCCTCATTGAACAGGGGCGCGAGTCAGAGCTTCCGTCAACCTGGCGGGCGTATGCGCCGATTCTGATTCCGCTGTCGCTCATTGCCGGCAAAAGTGTCGCAGCCTTCGCCCTGCCGCCCGAGCACCTCGTGAACGCCGCGATGCTGTATCTCGGATGGCCGGTCGTCGCGCTGGGGATCGGTATCCTGCTCGCCTACCGGAACACCAATGCGGGCCAGGCGCAGGACCGGAAGAGCGTCTGGATCGAGGACGCCCTCCGCGCCTCTGCCATGATCATCATGGTCACCGGCCTGGGCGGCGCGCTCAGCCAGATTCTCCGCGAAACCCCCGCCGTCGACGCCATCGCCGAGACGGTGGCCGCTACCGGGCTACCGGCCATCTTCCTCCCATTCGTGCTCGGCATCGCGGGCAACATGATTACCGGCTCGACCACGGTCGGCGTCATTACCGCCGCCTCGGTCGCCGCCCCGATGATGGACACCCTGGGGTTGAGCCCCGAAGCGACGATGCTGGCCGGCGCAGCCGGTTCCATCATCATCAAGTATGTGAATTCCAGCTATTTCTGGGTCTGCACCTCGCTCTCGCGGATGTCACTGAAAGCCGCGCTGGTCTCGTTCGGCGGTGTAACGCTGGTGAACGGGGTCACCGCGATGGCCATGGTCTACGTACTCTGGACGATCGGATTGATTTAAGATGCTTCTGTATCCCTGCCATGAAGCGGACTCGGCTGGAACACTCGACCCGGCCTCAGCCGCCTGGTTTCCCGCGCTGGTGGGGGCACAACACTGGAGGCATCGTGGGGAAAGCTGAACACGCGTGGCGTCGAGGATTCTCGAGGCGCCAGGCGATCGCCGGTCTGGGTTCGTTTCTAGCCGCCTCGCCGTTGCTGCATGCGCAACGTGACCCGTGGCCGCTCGGCTCGCACCGCCGGTTCATGGGCTTCGACGAAATACGGGATGTCTTCGACTTCGAGCCCCTGTTCCGCGCCAATGTCCCCCTGTCAATCTACGACTACAGCGCGCATGGGACGGAGTCGGAATTCACCCTGTATCGCAATCGTGACGCGTTCGATTGGGTCCAGCTGGTCGGTGGCGGTGGGGTCACGCCGGCCGATGTCGACACGTCGACCGAGTTGTTCGGGCATGCGATGCCCAGCCCGATCATGCTCGCACCGACATCGCGGCAGCGCGATCTGCACCCCGACGGCGAATTGGGCATGCACCGCGCCGCCACGACCACGTCGACGACCATGATCGTGAGCAACGCGTCGAGCTTTCCGTTTACTCGCATCGCCGAGGAGGCGCCGGGGCCGCTGTGGTACCAGCGGTACGCCACGCGTGAGCTCGATCCCAACCGAGAGGCCCTCGACGCGGGCCAGGAGGCCGGGGCGCAGACCATCGTCGTCACCATCGACCAGCAGGCGACGCTCTATGAGCGCGACCTGCACGTCCGCCATCTGGGTGGCGCGCCACGCCAGGTCACCCGCCGCACGCGGCCGAACCCGCCGAACCCGTACCGTGTGGGCGCCGGGCGGTTGTGGTACGAGTGGAAACTGTTCGACGACCTGAGGCCGATGTGCCAGGTCCCGATGCTGGCCAAGGGCATCCTGACCGGCGAGGGGGCGAAGAAGTGCCTGGAGCACGGAGTGGACGGCATCATCGTGTCAAACCATGGCGGGCGGTCGCTCGACTACGGACCGTCCACCCTCGAAGTGCTGGAGGAGGTCGTCGAAGCGGTCGGTGACCAGGTCCCGGTGATCATCGATAGTGGGTTCCGTCGCGGTACGGACGTGCTCAAGGCACTGGCCCTGGGGGCGGACGCGGTGTGCCTTGGTCGCGCCTCGCGCTGGGGACTCGGCGCGTTTGGCGAACCGGGCGCGCAGAAGGTGATTGAGATGATGAACGCCGAGTTGAAACAAGCGATGGCGTCGGTCGGTGCGGCCACGCTCGCCGACATCAACCGCACGATGGCGAAGACGAATTTCCCCTAGCCGAATCGGAACGCTGGACGAGGTAGATGGAAGATGACGGTCGATAGACGGGAATCGTTACGGACATTTGGGGCGTTCGTGGCCGGAGCCGCTGCCTCCGGTCAGCCACCCTCATCAGGCGGCCCGGAGACGGGACTTCTGGCCCCCCTGCTGGAGCTGGTCAACGCGACCGAGTTCGAGTCGATGGCCAGGCTCGTGCTGCCGCCGGCGCGGTATCAGACCATCAGCGGCGGTCATCGACGCTCGTTCAACAAGATGACGTTCCGTCAGCGGCTGATGGTGTACGCGATGGACCTCGACCTGACGACGGAACTGTTCGGCTACGAGATGTTCGCGCCGATCATCGTCGGGCCGGTGGCGAACCAGGGCGACCTCCATGCGGACGGTGAGCTGGGCACGGCGCGTGGCGCCGCGGCGGCCAAGGCGATCATGGTGGCCACCAGCGAGTCGAGCCATCCGATCGACCAGATCGTCGGCGCCAGCAGTGAACCGGTCTGGTCGCAGGTCTACGCGGAGTCCAATCGAGCCGATGATGACGCCGCGCGGGCGGTCGCGGCCGGGTGCAAGGCGCTGTGCGTCACAATTGGCGTTTCCACTGGCGGCACCCCCATCGCCACCAACTGGGACACGGTCGAACGGTTGGCACGAGCGGTGAGCGTGCCGGTGGTCGTCAAGGGCATCATGAGTGTCGCCGATGCCCGTACGGCACTGGAGCGCGGCGCCGATGGACTCGTGGTCTCGAACCACGGCGGCGTGGTGGGCGGTCACAGCGCGTTGCCGGTCGATGTGCTGCCCGCGGTAGCCGATGCGGTCAACGGCCGGGTCCCGATTCTGGTTGACGGGAGCTTCCGGCGCGGCACCGACGTGCTGAAGGGACTGGCGCTCGGGGCGACCGCGGTCATGGTGGCGCGGCCGCCGATGTGGGGGCTGGCGGCCTATGGGGCCGAGGGTGTGCAGACGGTGGTCGAGATCCTGCAGACCGAGTTGGCTAGAAACATGGCCATGTCGGGCAGACCGACCATCAGCATGATCGACCGGGAGCTCGTCCGGTTCGACAAGTGGTAGTGGAGATGGTCGGGCGGCTGGCGGCCCCAAAAGGCCCGCACCTACGTAGCGCGTCCGAAGGGCCCCTGACCGACAACTCCAGCGGGGTGCCTGTGTGGAGCCTCAACTTATGAAAAAAACCTGCTCGATCGCGCTACTGCTCGGCACGGTGACGCTGGCGGCCCAGGACCAGTCCGGCGAGATGGTCGAGTGGCGCTACGTTGGCGCCACGCAAGGCGCTTCGAAGTACTCACCAGTGGCCGACATCAACCGGTCGAACATCGAGCAACTCGAAATCGCCTGGACGTGGGAGCCGAACGAATTCCCCAATCAGGAATTCAACACGCGCCCCGGGAGCTTCGAGGCCACACCGCTGATGATCGACAACGTCATCTACGTGGCGACGATGTACACCCGTATCGTGGCGCTCGACGCCGAGACGGGTGAGGAACTGTGGGCCTTTGACCCGGAGGCCTACCGGACCGGACCTCGCGGCGCTGGACCCGGCGGCTTCAAACATCGCGGCGTGGCCGTCTGGGGCACGGGTGACGACATGCGGGTGTTCATCAACAGCCGCGACCGCATCCACGTCGTCGACGCGCAGAACGGCGAGCCAATCCGCTCGTTCGGCGACAACGGGCACATCGTTATTACGGAAGACTTCCCCAATCCGGTCACCAGCGATGAATTCGACCAGACATCGCCGGCGGTCATTTTCGACGACCTCATCATCATCGGGAGCCGGGTGCCGGACCGCGTGCAGCACCGGTTCGACACACCCGGGGCCGTCCAGGCGTTCGATGTGCACACGGGCGAGCGCCGTTGGGTGTTCTACACCGTGCCGCAATCGAACGACGCCTTCGGGGCCGACACCTGGCAGGATGGATCGTGGCGGTACACCGGTCATGCCAACGTGTGGGGGTTGATGTCACTCGACGAGGAACGCGGCCTGCTGTATGTCCCGACCAGTACACCAAGCAGTGACTTCTGGGGCGGCCAGCGACTGGGCGCCAACCTGTTTGCCGAATCGCTGGTCGTGCTCGACGCGCGCACCGGCGAGCGCGAGTGGCACTTCCAGACTGTGCACCACGGGCTCTGGGACTACGACCTGACGTCGGCACCGAACCTGATGACGTTGGAGGTGGACGGCCGCCGCATCGACGCGGTGGCCGAGGTCTCGAAGCAGGGGTTCACGTATGTGTTTGACCGAGTGACCGGCGAACCAGTGTGGCCGATCGAGGAGCGACCGGTCGACACGGAGACGGATGTGCCGGGCGAGGTGCCCTATCCGACCCAACCGTTTCCGACGAAGCCACCACCGTTCTCGGGACAGGGCGTGAGCCTTGACGACGCCAACGACCTCACACCGGAAATACACGCGATAGCCCTGGAACATCTGCGCACGTTCCGGCTCGGCCCGCTCTTCACGCCGCCCAGTCTCAAAGGCACCCTACAGCGCCCACGGGTCGATGGCGGCGCCAACTGGGGCGGCGCCGCGCTCGACCCCGCCACGAACCGGTTGTACGTCCGGACCTCGGAAGGCGGCACGCCGAACCAGGTGTGTGCCATCGATCCCACCGTGCAGGATGTCGATGTCCCCTACACAAACAACTGCGCTCGCGGCGCCTCGCCCGGCATCTTTCAAGGGTTGGAGGGATACGTCCCGATCGAGCGGAGCCCCCTGGGGCCAATTCCGCTGATCAAACCGCCTTATGCACGGCTGGTGGCGATCGACCTGAACGCCGGAGACATCGCCTGGAGCGTGCCGTTCGGCGAAGGCAGCCGGGTCATGCGGAGTCATCCGTTGCTCCGAGACGCCGACCTGCCAGATCGCCTCGGCACGCGTGGCGCCAACGGTCCGATGGCGACGGCCGGCGGACTGGTGTTCCTCGGTGGTGGCGATCCGTATCTGTATGCGTTCGATGCCGACACGGGCCGCGAGCTGTATCGCGTGCCCACCGAGTTCCGCACGAGCGGCAACCCGATGAGCTACCGCTCGCGTGCAGGGAAACAGTTCATCCTGATCGCCACCGGGGCCGGGCCGGACGCGTCGCTCGTCGCGTTCAGCCTGCCAGATTAGCCGCCAGTGGGCTTAGGCCTCTGACCAGAATAAGCTTGCCATCTTGGGGCGGCGCGGCGCCCGTCCGGCAAGGCGCGAGGAGCGCGCATACCGGGAGTATGCAAGCGACGAGCAACGCAGACGGGCGGGATGCCCCGGTGGCCCAGTTGGTAAATTTATTCTGGTCAGAGGCCTTCGGACCCGCTCAGGAATAACTTGTTCCTGAGCGGGTCCGAGAGTCTCAATTCGGAAGGGGAATCTGTGTCACGCCGTATTGCTGTCGCCACCCTCATCGTCATACTCGGATCGATCCCGACCGCCAGCGCCCAGGACGATCATCCAGGCGCGGCACCCTACGCGCAAGTCTGTGGGATGTGTCACGGCGAGGCGGGTAAAGGCGACATCGCCCCGCCCCTCGTACCGGGTCGGTTCGACCCCGAGTACGTGTTGGCGATTGTCCGGGAGGGCTACGGGCAAATGCCCCCGATTTCGAGCCGCGAGCTCACCGACGACCAAGTGCGGCAGATTGTGGAGTATCTGGCATCGGTCGGGGAGGAAGGCTCCGACCCACCAGCAAGCGCACCGGCGGGGCGGAAGTAGCAACCTGCCGCTCTCTCCTTCGCCTCCTGCTCGCACCACAACGCCACGATCTGCGGCATGACGCCGGCATAGTTGGCATTCATGACCCGACCGTACAGGCCGGGATTCGGCGCCTTGGTCACGAGGTCCAGAACCGCTACGCGGAGGCGGCGTGTCATACGTGTGATTCCTGACGGGTCTTCAGCATGCCGGCCCGCAGAGCGTACCGCCCTGACCGAGTGGACGCAAGCGCGCTCTGAGCGTCGTCGCGCCGCTCTGCCGTCACGGCTGTGATGGGCCGGAGGAGGACGCCGGACATGCGCAGGAACGGGCAGCTAGCCGCCCGGGGACTAGCGTCAGCGGGGGAGCCCCCCGGCTCTGCCGGGGCGGCACCCAGAGTTTGACAGTTCCGGGAATGAGATGAGGAACTCTCAGTCGTGAGCCGCTCAAGCATCACGAAAGGGAGTCCCCATGACGGACTATCGGAGTCTAAACCACACGAAGTGGGCCTGTCAGTATCACGTAGTGTTCATCCCGAAG
>CAUZAY010000012.1:0-27437 GCA_963577695.1 Vicinamibacteria bacterium
GCATGCGGGCGTGTCGAAGATCGAGATCGAGCGCGCGGCCAACAAGCTGAAAATCGACATATGCACTTCGCGCCCCGGCATCATCATCGGACGCAAGGGTACCGAGGTCGACAAGCTGAAGACGGAAATCCAGCAGCGAACCAAACGCGAGGTGTTCATCAATATTCAGGAGATTCAGAAGCCTGAACTCGATGCGCAGCTCATTGGCGAGTCGGTGGCCCTGCAACTGGTGAAGCGCGTCGCGTTCCGACGCGCCATGCGAAAAGCGGTGGAATCCGCGCTACGGTTCGGGGCACGGGGTATCAAGATTCGAGTTGGCGGCCGGTTGAACGGGGCGGAAATTGCTCGGAACGAGTGGTATCTACACGGACAGCTCCCGCTGCAGACGCTGCGGGCGGATATCGACTATGGGTTTGCCGAGGCTCACACGACGTATGGGCAGCTTGGCGTGAAGGTATGGCTCTACAAGGGCGACCGGCATGAGCCTCAGCTGGCGCGGGACGAAGAGTATCGGGCGCCGCGTCGGGGCGGCCGGGCGTAGAGCGACCAGCGATTACGAGGGAATTTCGTCATGTTGATGCCAAAGAAGGTCAAGCACCGGAAGCAGCACCGCGGTCGCATGACCGGCAAGGCCTGGCGGGGCTCGTCGGTGTCTTTCGGTGACTACGGGTTGCGGGCGATGGAGCCGTGCTGGCTGACTGACCGGCAGATCGAAGCCGCTCGAGTCGCCATGACACGCTTCATCAAACGCGGCGGGAAGATCTGGATCAGGGTGTTTCCGGACAAGCCGATCACGAAGAAGCCTCAGGAAACGCGAATGGGCAAGGGCAAGGGCTCGCCTGAGGGGTGGGTGGCCGTTGTCAAGCAAGGCCGGATCCTGTTCGAGATGGAGGGCGTCGAGGCGCCCGTCGCCCGGCAGGCCATGAAGCTGGCCGCGGCGAAATTGCCGATTCAGACCAGATTTGCCACGCGGTTCGGCGAAGGCGAGGTGTCATGACCAAGATCGCTGATTTGCGAGAGCTTGGCCTACCCGACCTCGAGCGGCGTGAGGACGAGTTGGCTGAGGAAATCTTTCGTTTGCGGCTGCAGCATTCGATGGGGCAGCAGGAAGCCGCCCGGAAACTGACCGAGAGTCGGCGCGATCTGGCCCGAGTGAAAACGTTACTACGGGAGCAGGCTATGGCTGAGTCGACATCGGCGCCCGAGACCAACGCGTAACCGGACGGCAAGAGATATGGGAACCAAGGCAGAAGTGCAGGGCGTTGTGGTGAGCGACAAGATGGACCAGAGTGTGGTCGTCGTGGTGGAGCGTCGGGTGCGTCATCAGCTGTACGGCAAGATTCAGCGCCGGACCTCGAAGTTCATGGCGCACGACGCATCCAACGACGCCAAGGTGGGCGACGTTGTGGCTTTGGTGGAAACGCGCCCGATGAGTCGCCGCAAGCGTTGGGCGGTGACCCGCGTCATCGAGCGGACGCAGGAGATCTAGCCGATGGCCCCGGCACGCAGAGCCAGCAGAGCGAGACTGACATGATTCAGATGCAGACGACCCTTGAGGTCGCGGACAACTCCGGGGCTCGAAAGATCGCGGTCATTAACCCGATCGGCGGCTCGACCGGACGGTTCGCGAGCCTCGGTGACGTCGTGAGCGCCTCCGTCAAGGAAGCGGCCCCTCGGTCCGCGGTCAAGAAAGGCCAGGTCGTCCGAGCGGTCATTGTCCGTACCGCGAAGGGGTATCGGCGACGGGACGGCAGCTACATTCGCTTCGACCGCAACGCGGCAGTGCTGGTGAACGAGCAGGGCGAGCCGGTGGGCACCCGCGTGTTCGGACCGGTGGCGCGTGAGCTGCGAGAGCGCAAGTTCATGAAGATTATCTCCCTCGCACCGGAGGTGCTGTAGACGAAGAGGGCGGAAACGTCTGCCTCTGACTCCTGGAGCGTAACGATGTCGAGCATTCAAACACCGATCCGGAAAAACGACAACGTGGTCGTCGTCACCGGAAAGGACCGTGGCAAGCGGGGACGTGTCCTGCGTCTGGTGCCGGGTAAGAACCGGCTCATCGTGGAGGGCGTGAACTTCATGAAGCGCCACACGAAGCCGAACCCCGGCCAAAACGTGAAGGGCGGCGTCGTCGAGAGCGAGGCGCCACTGCATGCGTCCAATGTGCAGATCGTGTGTCCCGAATGTAGCGCGCCCACCCGGATTGGGCGTCGCATTCTCGGCGACGGTCGGAAAGTGCGGATTTGTCGCAAGTGCGACGGAGTCGTCGATCGATGAACCGATTGCAAGAGCGGTATCAAGAGACGGTCGTCCCGACGCTCACCAAGGAGTTCGGGTACCCCAACGTGATGGCGGTGCCGAAGATCCAGCGGATTGTGGTGAACATGGGGATCGGCGACGCGACACAGAACGCGAAGTTGATCGATATCGGCAGCGGTGAGTTGGGCCAGGTCACGGGTCAGAAACCGCTGACGACCAAGGCGCGGAAGTCGATTGCGCAGTTCAAAGTCAGACAGGGGCAGCCGATCGGCGCGATGGTGACGTTGCGCCGGGATCGGATGTATGAATTTCTCGATCGACTGATTGGGATTGCGTTGCCTCGTGTTCGCGACTTCCGCGGCGTGTCGCCGCAAGGCTTCGACGGACGTGGCAACTACACGTTAGGCCTTCGTGACCAGTTGATGTTTGTTGAAATCGACTACATGAAGGTGGACAAGTCACGTGGCATGAACGTGTCGGTGGTGACGACCGCGAGAACCGACGAAGAAGGGCGGCGGCTACTCCAGTTGATGGGGATGCCGTTCCGAAAAAACTAGGCTGGGGCTGATATGGCAACGACCGCGAAAATCGCCAAAGAGAAAAAAACGCAAAAGTTCAAGGTGCGGTCGCGAAACCGGTGCCATTTGTGCGGCCGGCCGCGTGCTTTTCTACGCAAGTTTGGCTTGTGCCGTTTGTGTTTCCGCAAATTGGCACTTGAGGGCGATATCGCCGGCGTGACGAAGAGCAGCTGGTGAGAGGAAACGGCCCGCTGGTCCGACGTGGGCGGCACCGCCCCAGGATGGCAACTACGAGGCCTGAAGAGTTATGACTGATTCCATTGCCGACATGTTGACGCGAATTCGCAACGCCACGGCCACCCAGCGCAAACGCGTGGATGTCCCGGCGTCACGGCTTAAGGCGGAGGTCGCGCGCATCCTGCAGCATGAAGGCTACATACACGGGTTCAAGAGCGTTGACGTCGTCGTCGAAAAGGGACAGATGGCGCGGCCGATGATCCGTATCCAGTTAAAGTATGGGTCGCGTGGTGAGAATGTCATTTCCGGCATCCAGCGGGTCAGTCGGCCCGGCCGCCGGGTCTATTTCGGTCGCGACGATGTCCCACCGGTGCTCGCGGGGCTGGGGACCAGCATCCTGACGACGTCGCGCGGCGTGATGACGGGACGCCAGGCCATGAAGGCCGGCGTCGGCGGCGAAGTCTTGTGCAACGTCTGGTAGGGGTCACGCCATGTCGCGAGTAGGAAAGAAACCGATTCCGATCCCGAGCGGGGTCACCGTTCAGATCTCGACCGATGCGGTCGAGGTCAAGGGGCCTAAAGGGACGCTGCGGCAGGCGCTGCCACCGGGCGTGACCGTCGAAATGGCGGACGGGCAGTTGGAGGCCAAGCCTGAGCGAGACGAGCGCGCGCTGCGAAAGTTTCATGGCCTCGCGCGTAGCCTCGTCGCCAACGCGGTGAAGGGCGTCTCCGACGGCTTCAAGAAGGAACTCGACATCGTGGGTATCGGGTACCGGGCGGAGGTGGCTGGTCAGCAGTTGACGCTGGCCCTCGGCTACTCTCACCCCGTGGTCTTGCCGATACCTGACGGTATTGGGATTGCGGTGACCAATCAGACACATCTGGTTGTCTCCGGGATCGACCGTCAGGTGGTGGGGCAAGTGGCCGCCGATATTCGAAGTCTTCGGAAACCGGATCCGTATAAACAAAAGGGGATCCGCTATACCGGCGAAGTGCTGAAGAAGAAAGTCGGCAAGACCGGGGCCTAAGTAGCGGCAGACGGGTTGAACGGGGCATGAAGGTAAAGACGAAGAAGGATCGACGCCGACGGATTGCGCTCCGACAGCGCAAGATCATTAAGGGGACGAGCGACCGACCGAGGCTGGCCGTGTTTCGCAGTTTGTCCCACATCTCGGCGCAAGTGATTGACGATATGACCGGCACGACTGTCGCGTCGGCGTCAAGTACCGAGCCGACGGTCAAGGGGGGTCTGGCCGACGGGGCCCGCGGGGGCAATGTGGCCGGGGCGCAGGCCATCGGCCAGCTCGTGGCGGAGCGGGCGCTCGAGAAGGGCATCACCAACGTGGTGTTCGATCGTGGCGGATGTTTGTATCACGGGCGCGTGCGCAAGGTAGCGGACGCGGCGCGCGATGCCGGTCTCAAATTCTGAAAGACGACGGCACACTGTCATGAAGCAGACGCGAACGAAGATCAACCCCGGGGATTTCGACTTGAAGGACACGGTCATCACGATCAACCGTGTCACCAAAGTGGTGAAGGGCGGCAAGAATCTCAGTTTCAGCGCCCTGGTCGTAGTCGGAGACGCCCACGGGGTGCTGGGGTACGGCATCGGGAAGGCGAAAGAGGTGCCGTCGGCGATCAAGAAGGGTATCGAGGCGGCAAAAAAGGCGCTGGTTCGTGTGCCGCTGAGCGGGACGACGATTCCGCATACGATCGTCGGCCGATTCGGCGCCGGGCGTGTGCTGTTGAAGCCCGCGCCGGAGGGGACCGGCATCATTGCTGGTGGCGCCGTACGTGCGGTGTTGGAAGCGGCCGGGATTCAGAACATCGTGACCAAGTCGCTGGGCACCGACAATCCGCACAACGTGGTACATGCAACGTTTGCCGGGCTGGTCGAGCTCAAGGACCCGGCGCTCGTGGCTCGGTTACGTGGTGTTGAGCTCGAGAGTCTGGTGACGCAAGCGCCCGTGTAGGCGGATGCACGGGTGGGTCGATGAGACAGGTAGGAAGATGACGAACACAGCGAGCGCCGGTCACGTAAAAGTGACGCTCGTGCGCAGCACGATCGGGTTCGACAGACGTCAGGCAGAGGTCGTCAGGGGGCTTGGTCTCCGCCGCCTCGGTCACACCGTTGAGCTCCAGGATGTTCCGTCGATACGCGGCATGATCCGGAAGGTCCGGCATCTGGTGCGCGTGAGCGAGGTCGAAGCCTGATGATGAATCTCAGCGATCTCAAACCGCCGAAGGGTGCCAAACACGCCAAGAAGCGGGTCGGGCGGGGATATGGATCCGGTACCGGGGTCACCTCGGGACGCGGGCACAAGGGCCAGAAATCCAGGTCCGGCTACCACCGCAAGCGTGGGTTCGAGGGCGGGCAGATGCCGCTCCACCGGCGCCTGCCGAAACGCGGGTTTTTCAATCCATTCCGGGTCGAGTACGCCGTCGTCAACCTCGACACGTTGAATGAGCGATTCGAGGCCGGCACCGAGGTCACGCCAGAACTGTTGCGAGAGCGCGGCGTGGTGCGGTCGAAGAAGTTGGTCAAGATCCTCGGGCGCGGCGATATCCAGACGGCGCTGACGGTCAAGGCCCACAAGTTCAGCGGGGTCGCGGCCGAGAAGATTGCCGCCGCCGGCGGGCGATGCGAGGTGTTGTCCCGTCGTGGCGCCGTCGCGCCACCCGCCGCGGTCGCGGATCGTGATGGCCCAGGCGACTCAGGTGACTCGGGTGACGATGACAACGCCGATAGGGGAGCAGCCTCAGACGTCTAAAGGGCGAACCGATGCTTGACAGCCTACGCAATATTTTTACGATCTCAGACTTACGCACGCGTGTGTTGTTCACGCTGACGGTTCTGGCGATCTACCGTGTAGGCGGCGTCATACCGACGCCCGGGGTGAACACCGTCGCGCTGGCTGAGTTGGCCCGGCAGGCCGAAGGTACGATGTTCGGGCTGTACAACATGTTTTCGGGCGGCAACCTGGCGCAGGTGACCATTTTTGCGCTGGGCATCATGCCCTACATCAGCGCCTCGATCATCCTGCAGTTGCTCACGGTCGTGTGGCCGTATCTCGAGCGGTTGTCGAAAGAGGGTGAACTGGGTCGTAGAAAAATTACCCAATACACTCGGTACGGCACGCTGGGGCTGTGTGTCGTGCAGGCGACGGCCATCGGTTTCTGGCTCGAGAGCCAGACCAACCTTGGCGGTGCCGGGTTGCCGTTGGTTTTCAACCCCGGGTGGGGATTCCGTCTCATGGCGGTGCTGACCCTCACCACGGGCACGTGCTTCATCATGTGGTTGGGCGAGCAGATCACCGAGCGGGGCATCGGCAACGGCATGTCGCTGATCATCTTCGCCGGGATCGTGGTCAACTTTCCGGCCGGTATCTTGAACACGATCGACACGCTGCGCACGGGCCAGATCGGCCTGTTCCGTCTGCTGCTGCTTGGTATCGTCATGATTCTCGTAGTCGGGGCCGTGGTCTTCGTCGAGCGCGGGCAGCGGCGGGTCAATGTGCAGTATGCCAAGCGGGTCGTCGGCCGGCGCCAGTACGGCGGCACGAGCACCCATATCCCGTTGAAGGTCAACACCGGCGGCGTGATCCCGGTGATCTTCGCGTCCTCGTTGCTGGCGTTCCCGGCCACGATAGCCCAGGCACTCCCCCCCGGCGGGTTTGCGCAGTCGATTACGGACCAGATGACCAACGGGATGCCGCTGTACTACCTCCTCTACATGGGGGGCATCATCTTTTTCGCCTACTTCTATACCGCAATCATCTTCAATCCAGACGATGTGGCTGAGAATATGAGGAAGTACGGCGGGTTCGTTCCGGGTATTCGGCCTGGGAAACGTACGGCCGAGTATATCGACACGATTCTGACCCGCATCACGTTGGTGGGGGCGATATATCTTGCGCTGATCGCGGTATTGCCCGATTTGATGATTGTCGGATTCCGCGCGAGCGCACTGCCGATTGTTGGCGAGACGTTGGACGGTGCTCTGCGGAGTAGCGCGCTCACCAGCTGGATCACTGATGGGCTCGGGGTCACCTTCTATTTCGGCGGCACGTCGTTGCTCATCATTGTCGGGGTGTCGATGGACACCGTGCAGCAGGTCGAGTCGCAGCTGATCATGCGGCACTATGACGGGTTCATGCGAAAGACGCGGATCAGAGGACGCCGAGGATAGAACGGACGGGCTTGCTGACTCGGGAGCCCCAGTTGAAGCCGGTCAAGCAGATGACAACGGAAGTGACGTGCGGTCCGATCAACCTGGTCGTGCTGGGCCCCCCGGGGGCCGGCAAGGGCACGCAGGCGGTCGAGTTCGCGCAGCGCCATGGCACCCCGAAGATCGCGACTGGAGACATCCTGCGCGAGGCGGTGCAGTCGAAGACCGACCTTGGCCGACTCGCCAAGGGGACGATGGATACGGGCGGCCTTGTGGACGATCAGCTGATGATTGCCATTGTCCGAGAGCGCCTGACCCGTGGGGATGTCGAGCGGGGCTTTGTGCTCGACGGGTTTCCGCGGACGGTGGCGCAGGCGATCGCGCTCGACGAAATCATGACCAGACAGGGGTACCTGACCGTCGTCGACATCGCCGTGCCAGATGACGTGTTGGTCGATCGCCTCGCGCGGCGCCGCGTGTGTGGTCAGTGTGGCAATGCGACCAGCGTGGCGGCTGGTGAGGCGCGGGACCGGTGTGAGAGGTGCGGCGGTGAGCTGGTGCTCCGCAGCGATGACACGGAATCGACCGTGCGCGAGCGCCTCCGTGTGTACGCCGAGGCCACCAAGCCGCTTGTCGAATTCTATTCGAGTCGGCCGACCTTTCGCGCGGTAGACGGGCAGCAAAGTCCCGCCGCCGTCGGGGCCGCGCTGGCCCAAGCCGTCGAGGAGATGCGGGCGGCTCAGTCAGCCGGAGACTGCGGTGTGGAGGGGACTGCCGGATGATCACCCGCAAGTCACCCCAGGAGTTGGAGCTGATGCACGCGGCCAACGGGTTGGTCGCCTCGGTACTTGCCAAATTGCGCCGGCTCGTGGCGCCCGGTGTTTCCACGCTGGACCTTGACGCGGTGGCGGAGCGGCACGTCCGGGACGCTGGTGCGGTGCCCGCGTTCAAGGGTTACCACGGCTATCCGTCCGCGCTGTGCGCCTCAGTGAACGACGCGGTCGTGCACGGGATTCCGTCGGCGACGCCGCTGATTGAGGGGGATATCGTCTCGCTCGACATGGGTGTGGTGCTCGACAGGTTTTATGGGGACTCGGCGATCACAGTGCCGGTGGGGCAGGTTCCCGAACGGACCATGGATCTGCTGCGAGTGACACGCCACTCGCTCGAGCTTGCCATCGAGCAGATGCGGGTCGGGGGGCACGTGTCGGATATCGGCCACGCGGTCCAGCGGCACGTCGAAGCGAACGGCTTCGCGGTTGTCCGAGAATTCGTCGGCCACGGTATTGGGGTGACGCTTCACGAGGAGCCACAGATCCCGAATTATGGGGAGCCGGGTCGCGGGCCGGCGCTGGCCGCCGGGATGGTCTTCGCGATCGAGCCGATGGTGACCATGGGGGGACCGGCGGTGAAAGTGTTGCAAGACGGGTGGACGGCGGTGACCCGTGATGGCAGCCGGGCCGCGCATTTCGAGCACACCGTGGCGGTGACCGACGCGGGTCCGTGGGTGCTGTCTCAGATGACGGAGGCCGACGCGGTGGCGGATGTCATGACCCGCGAGCCAGCGTCGTTGCCGCACGGGTAACCGGAGCCATGGAGCGGGTAGCTCGCGGGCGGTCGGCGACCCAGGAAGGCGTCGTGGTCGACCAACTGCCGGATGCGCTGTTCACTGTGCGCCTGGATGAGTCGAATCGTCGGATTGTCGCGCATGTCGACGCGGCGCCACGGCGCAACTTTGTGAGGCTCCTCCCCGGCGATCGCGTGACGGTGGAGTTGACGGCCCGGAATCGAGCGCGGGGACGAATCACCCGGCGTGGGAGTACGGAATGAAGGTACGAACGTCAGTCAAGCGGATGTGTGACAAGTGCAAAGTTGTGCGGCGCAAAGGCGTGGTGCGGGTCGTCTGCCCGAACCCGAAGCACAAACAACGGCAGGGGTAAGGCGGAACCATGGCTCGAATAGCAGGCGTCGATCTTCCACGAACCAAGCGCATTGAAACTGGTCTGACCTACATCTATGGCATCGGTGATCAGCGCGCTGGTGTGATTCTGAGCGAGGCGGGTGTCGACCCGAACGTTCGTATCAAAGACCTGTCCGAAGACGAGGTACGCAAGATCAGCCAGGTCATCGAGGAACAGGGACGCGTTGAGGGAGATCTCCGTAAGGAGATCTCCATGAACATCAAGCGGCTGATGGAAGTTGGCTCCTATCGGGGCATGCGGCATCGCCGCAACCTTCCGGTACGGGGACAGCGCACGCACACGAACGCTCGGACGAGCAAGGGCCCCCGGAAGGGCGCCGTGGCGAAGAAAAAGACCAGCTAGGCCGCATCGGGTTGGTCGGGAAAGGACTGTTCGCGAATGGCAAAGCTGGAAACGGTTGACGCGTCGATTCCGCCGCCGAAGAAGCCTGCGGGGAAGCGGAAGAAGACGTTCAAGAAAAAGCGTGACAAACGGATTGTGCATCACGGTATCGTCCATATCCAGGCGTCGTTCAACAACACGATCATCACGATCGCCGACACTGCGGGCAATGTGGTGGCCTGGTCCAGCGCCGGAGCTATCGGGTTCCGAGGCTCGCGAAAGGGCACACCGTTCGCCGCGACACAAGCGGCGGTACGGGCCGGTCATGGCGCCAAGGCCGTCGGCATGCGCACCGTGGAGGTGCGGGTGAAAGGCCCGGGCGGCGGGCGCGAATCAGCGATTCGCGCCCTGCAGGCATCGGTCGGTCTCAGCGTGAAGTCGATCAACGATGTGACGCCAATCCCGCACAACGGGTGCCGGCCGCCGAAGCGACGGCGGGTCTAGCCGCGACGTCGAGTGTAGAGGAGAACGAATCAGCATGGCACGATACGCAGGACCCGTGTGCCGGCTTTGCCGGCGGGAGGGCATGAAGCTCTTCCTGAAGGGCGAGCGCTGCTACGCGGAGAAGTGCGCGATTGAAAAGCGCAACGTTCCTCCGGGTCAGCAAGGCCGCCGTCGTCGCCCGAACAAGGTGATGGGCTACGGCCAGCAGCTTCGCGAGAAGCAGAAGGTCAAACGCACGTATGGCGTGCTGGAGAGCCAATTCCGGCGCTATTTCGCCGCCGCCGATCGCCAGCGAGGCATCACCGGTGAGACGTTGCTCCAGTTGCTCGAGTGCCGTCTTGACAACGTCGTGTATCGTCTGGGGTTGGCGACCTCGAGACCGCAGGCCCGTCAACTGGTTCGCCACGGGCATGTGCGCGTGAACGGCAAACGTGCGGATATCCCGTCGTACTCGCTGAAGGCGGGAGACGCGGTGAGCGTGCGGGAGCGCAGCGCCCAGAAGGCGTCGATCGTGTACGCCATGGAAGAAGTCAAGGGCCGGGGGATCCCCGACTGGCTGGAGTTCGATCCGGCCGCCCTGACTGGCCGAGTGGCGTCGCTGCCGACGCGTGAACAGATCAACCTGCCTGTGCAGGAACAGCTGATCGTCGAACTGTATTCGAAATAGTCGAGACGCGTGCGCCGTCCGGGCAGTCGACACGCCCGGTACCGGATAGAGAAAGGATTGACTCGATGTTGTGGAAAGGCTTCCAGCGACCGAAGCGGCTGGAGTTCGACGCCGAAACGTTGACCGAGCGGTTCGGCCGATTTCATGCCCAGCCGTTCGAGAACGGTTTCGGGACGACCATCGGGAACGCGCTGCGACGTGTGTTGCTGTCGGCCATCGAGGGCGCCGCAGTGACAGCCGTGAAGATCGATACGGTCCTGCACGAATTCTCACCCATTCCCGGTGTAGTGGAGGACGCGACCGATATCATCCTGAATCTCAAGGAGATCCCGATCAAGCTCCACACGGATCAGACGAAAACTCTGTATCTGCGGTCGGACAAGGCCGGCGAAGTCACGGCGGGGGACCTCGAGACGGACGGGGACGTCGAAATCCTTGAGCCTGGCCTGCACATTGCCACCGTCGCCGACGGCGGTTCGCTGCACATGGAGATGCGAGTCAAGCAAGGGCGCGGCTATGTGGCGGCCGACAAGAACTTCGATGAGGATCTGGGCGTCGGATGGATTCCGGTCGACTCGGTGCACTCGCCGGTCCGCAAGGTCAACTACTTCGTCGAAGCGGCCCGTCTGGGCCAGACGACCGACTACGACAAGTTGTCCGTTGATGTCTGGACCGACGGCACGGTGACGGCGCGCGACGCGATCTCCTTGGCCGCGAAGCTCGTGCGTGATCACTTGAGTATTTTTATCAATCTTGAGGATCCGGTTGACGTGCCACTCGACCAGGATGCCGACGTGCTGCCGTCAGAGGCGAACGAGCATCTGGACAAGAGCGTCGAAGAGCTCGAGCTCTCTGTGCGGTCCTACAACTGCCTGAAGAACGCGAACATTCGCACGATTCGTGAGTTGGTGCAGAAGAGCGAGCCGGAGATGCTGCGCACCAAGAACTTCGGCCGCAAGTCCCTCAACGAGATCAAGGAAATCCTGCAGAGTATGGGGCTCGGCCTCGGGATGCGACTCGACGAAGCGGCGGTCGCGGACGTCGAAGCGGAGGCGTAGTCATGCGTCATCGAGTAGCGCACCGCAAACTGGGGCGAGTCACCGAGCATCGGCTCGCCTTGCTCCGCAATCAGTCGACGATGTTGTTGCGTCACGAGCGCATCGATACCACCCTGGCCAAGGCCAAGGAACTGCGTCCGTTCGTCGAGCGCTTGATCACCGTGGCCAAGCGAGGCCTGGTGGATGGGACCGACACGACTCGGGCGCTCCACGCCCGCCGGCTCGTCGCGCGGGACCTAGCCGACAAGAAGGTGGTCAGCAAGCTGTTCGATTCGATCGCGCCCCGGTTCGCGGATCGTCCGGGGGGCTACGCCCGCGTGTTGCGTTTGGGTCGGCGTCAAGGGGATTGCGCCGAGATCGCGCAGATCGAACTCGTCGGCAGTGAATACGATCCAGCCGCTGACCAGGCGGACGACTCGACTCGACCGGAAGCCGCCGTCTCAAGTGGGGTCGGGGGCCGTCTGAGGGCCGCCGCCAAGCGGCTCACCGGCGGTGACAAGGACAAGAAGGACACACCGGACGCGGATACTGCCGACGAGTAGTCTGCGCAGTCAGTCACCACGGGCTGTTAGCCGTAGCGACCGGCTATGCCTCGTCGTCTTCCGAATGTCCACTCTCGGCTTTCGCGTCGGCGATGACTTTGTCCCTGATGTTGGACGGGGCCTCTTCGTAGTGTGAAAATTCCATGTGGTACGAGCCGCGGCCGCCTGTGGCGGAGGTGAGTTGCTGCTCGTAGGTCAGCATTTCTGCCATCGGCACCTGCGCCTTGATGGCGGTGGACGTGCCGCGGGTTTCCATCCCGCCGATACGGCCCCGCCGGCTGTTCAGGTCTCCCATGAGGTCGCCGGCGAAATCACTCGGGGCATAGACCTCGACGCTCATCACCGGCTCGAGAATCGTCGGCTTGGCTCGCGACATGGCGTCGCGGAACGCCAGCCGCCCGGCCATCCTGAATGACATCTCGTTGGAGTCGACGGGGTGGAACGACCCATCGTAAAGCGTGACGGCGAAGTCCACCATCGGGTACCCGGCGAGAAAGCCGCTGGTGCGCGCATCCTGTATACCCTTCTCGATTGCGGGGATGAATCCGCGGGGGATCGACCCGCCGAAGATCTCGTCGATGAACTGAAAGTCCTCGCCCCGCTCGAGTGGCTTGACCTTGATCTTGCAGTCGCCGAACTGTCCGTGCCCGCCGGTCTGCTTCTTGTGGCGGCCGTGAGCCTCGGTCGCAGCCCGGATGGTTTCCCGATAGGGGATCCGGGGCAGCTTGAGATTGACCTCCACGCCGAAACGGCGCTTGAGCTTGGCGACCGTTACCTCGATATGGAGTTGTCCCTGACCGGACAGCAAGAGCTGCGTGGTCCGCGGGTCGCGCGCATATCGAATCGTCGGGTCTTCCTCCCCCAGCCGTTGCAATGCGGTGCTGATCTTCTCCTCGTCGCCGCGACTCTTGGGCTCGATGGCGTACGACAGCACAGGCTCCGTGAATTGAAATGGCGCGAATCGCCAGGTCGTGCCCTTAGCGGCCAGGGTGTTGCCGGTGCGGGTGTCTTTGAGCTTGGCGACCGTGCCGAGGTCCCCCGCCATGATCTCGGCGACGGTCTCCTGGGTCTTGCCCTGCATCACGGCGACACTCCCGATTCGCTCGTCGACGTCCGTGCTGACGTTGTGGATGACCGAGTCAGCCTTCAATGATCCGCTGGCCACCCGAAACATGGTGATGCGTCCCGCGAAGGGGTCCGCGATGGTCTTCCAGACCATCGCGGTTGACGTGGCCTGGGCCGGGTCATGCGAGGCCGACGCGCCCTCGCCATCCACAATGGGGAGCGCGCGCTGCTCGGGAGACGGCACATAGTTGAGGATGGCGTCGAGGAGCGGCTGAATACCGAAATTCGACGTCGCCGACGTGCACACGACTGGAAACACATGTCGCCCGGCCGTGGCGGTTCGCAGGCCAGCCTCGAGCTCTTCTTGCGTGAGCGTGCCCGCTTCGAAGAACTGCTCCATCAGGCTGTCGTCGGCCTCGGCTACCAGCTCAATCAGGGCCTCCCGTGCGGCGCCAGCCTCGTCCGCCAGCTCCGCCGGCACCTCGCCGACCGTTGGCGTGCGACCGTCACCGTCAAAGGTGACGGCCTTCATGGCGACCAGATCGACGACGCCGCGAAAGTCGTGTTCGGCGCCAATCGGCAGCTGGATCGGCACCACCGTGCGTCCGAACCGGGCCTGCAGCGATTCCAGAGAGCGTTCCAGACTGCCGCGCTCCCGGTCGAGTCGGTTCAGTACCACGAGACAGGGCAGATCAAGCTCGGCTGCGGCCGTCCACACCTTTTCGGTGATGACCTCGGAACCGTGAACGGCGTCGATGACCACCACGGCGGCGTCAGCGACCCGCATCGCGGAACACGCGTCGCTGAAGAAGTTCGCCATTCCCGGCGTGTCGATCAGGTTGATCTTGGTCTTCTTCCACTCCGCATACGCGGTGCTCGCCGACAGCGTGTGCTTACGCGCAACTTCCTCTTCGTCAAAATCGGTGACGGTCGTGCCATCGTCGACATGTCCCAGTCGGTTCACGGCGTCGGAGTCGAACAAGATGGCCGACGCCAGCTGGGTTTTCCCTGAACCACTGTGGCCGACCAGCGCCACGTTGCGGATGTGCTGTGCATCGTAGACCTTCATCGTTCGACTATCCTCCTGGCGCGCGGTGTCAGGCCGTCTGGGCGTGCGAAACCATCATCCTATGCGACTCGGGGGTGGGGCTCAAGGGGGCTCCGCTATTCGTAGCGTAGCGCCTCGATCGGATCGAGGTTGGAGGCCTTGACGGCGGGGAAGATGCCAAACACGATGCCGACGGTGGCCGAGAAGCCGACACCGAGTGCGAATGACCACCAGGGGAGCGAAATGGGGAATCCAGTGGCGAAGTGGACGGCGACACCGAGCGCGCTACCCAGCACGCTTCCAATCACGCCACCGATAGCCGTGAGGAAGCCTGCCTCCAGCAAAAACTGCCAGAGGATTTCCTGCCGCTTCGCGCCGATGGCTCGGCGAGTGCCGATCTCCCGCGTCCGCTCGGTGACCGAGATGGTCATGATGGCCATCACCCCGATGCCGCCGACGAGCAGGGCGATCGACGAGATGACGATCAAGGACAGGAACGTGGCGCTGCTGATCTGATCCCACAGACCTAGAATGGCGTCCTGGGTCATCATTTCGAAGTCGTTCTCTTCGTCCAGCCGCAGCCGGTGTCGGATGCGCATGACGCGCTCGATGTCGGCGATCGCGATGTCACGGTCGAGACCGTCATAGGGGACGGCGGCGATCATGACCGCACGCATCTCACCGCCGAACATACGTCTGGCTCGAATACCGAACTGTTTTTGGTATGCGGTGTGCGGCATGACGATGAAGTCGTCTTGCCCCATGTTGAATCCGCCCGGGCTCGGCGTTTCTCCCAGGACGCCGATCACGGTGTAGCGCACGTCTCCCACCCGGACCCGCTTCCCGACCGGGTCGATGTTCGGGAACAAGGCCTGAGCCGGCGTGCTGCCGAGCACGATCACCTGCGCGCGTTGGCGTGTTTCGCCCGGGGTGAAGAACCGGCCATCAACGACCTCATTGTTGAAGACTTCGGCGTAGTTCGCGGTCGAGCCGAACACGTTGAGCTGCTTGGTCTGCTCCGCACCGTAGTAGACGCGCTCACGTGTGGGGTTGCCGCCCTGCCCCAGCACGATGTTGACCGACGCCAGCGACTCAGTCTGTTCGGCCACGGCCTCGGCGTCGTCGGGCGTCAGATTGGGGCGTCGGATGAGCTCGGTGAGCTCTCGCCCGGACCCCAAACTGATGGCGCTGAACTTCGTGAGGAAGATCGTGTCTGCCCCCATCGAGCCGATGGTCTCGCGAAGCGACTCGTCCAGTCCGCGGATCAGCGAGGTGATCCCCACGATCGACATGATGCCGATGACGATGCCGAGTATCGTGAGTCCCGACCGTACCTTCTGCTCGACCAGGGTCGCGACGGCCATGCCGACGATCTCACTGAACAGTCCGGCGCGTAGGGGTTGGGCCATGAGTCCTTAGCTCCGCCCCAGGGCCGAGATCGGGTCGAGCGCCGCCGCGCGCGCCGCTGGATAGAGGCCGAAGAACACCCCAACGACAGCCGTCATCGAAATTCCAAGCATGACCGACCACGGGTGCACGGCCGCCGGCACTGGGGTCAACGAGTTCAGCGCGATGGCGACGCCGGAACCGAAGGCGGTGCCAATGACTCCCCCCAGCACGGACAGGAAGACCGATTCCGCCAGAATCTGCCACAGTAGATCTCGTCGTCGCGCGCCGAGCGCCTTGCGCAGTCCGATCTCTCGTGTTCGTTCTGAGACCACCATGAGCATGATGTTCATGATGACGATGCCGCCGACCAGGAGAGAGAGTCCGACGATGCCGATGAGCACCGCGAAAATGCCGGTCGTGGCCTGCTCGTAGAGACCCAGCACCGTGTCGGACGTGAACAGCCCGAAGTTGTCTTCCTCCTTGGGCCGAAGTCTGCGCTCAATACGCAACGCGACCGTGGCGTCATCCATGGCCCGGTCGAGTTGCTCTGGGGTCTTGGGGCGCGCCCTCAGGTTCATCGATGGGCGCGAGCCGAACAGCTTTCGGAAGCGCCCCATCGGGATGATGACGTATTCATCTTGACTTTGCCCGAACGTCGTCGGCGTCGGTTCACTCACCCCGATCACGCGGAAGTTGACGCCTTGAATCTTGATGGCACGGTCGATCGGGTCCAGGGTGCCAAAGAGTCGGTCGGCGGTGTCGTAGCCCAGGAGCGCCACGCCTCTATTGCGTTCGACCTCAGTCGGACTGATGAGGCGACCTTGCTCGGCCGTAAATGTGGGGAACTCGATGTAGTCCCGAGTGACGCCTCGAACGCCGACGTTCTCGAGCACCTGGTTGCGGAATCGAACTTCACCGTTGCGACCGGCCTCGGCCATAAGCGCGCCGAGGCTCGAACCGTAGCCCTGAATCGCCTCGGCGTCGTCGAGTGAAATACGTGGGTTGTTACGAGCGGCCTCGACGTCATCCTCGGTCATCAACAGACCGGTTCGGTCGACCAGGAACGAATCGGACCCGAATTGCGAGACGATAGCGCCCGAGACCTCGTCGTTGACTCCCTGAATCATAGAAACCACGGCGATGATCGACCCGACCGAGACGATGTTGCCAAGAATAGTCAGCAACGATCGGAGCTTGTTCCCCCAGATCGCGTGCAACGCAATCTGCGTCAGGTCAACGGCTCTCCGCACCGCCGCTCGCCCTTCTGAGACCGCCAAACAGCCCGCCGCCGGCCGGTTCGTCGCCGTCGATCACCCTGATCTCGTCGCCGTCTTCCAGGTTGCGGACCTCGCTGAACGGACCGATGATGATGAGGTCGCCTTCGGCAACACCAGACAAGGCTTCGAAGTATCGTTCCCCGGCGATTCCGGTCTGCACCGGGACGAAGACCGCCTCGCCGCGGCGGGCTACGAAGACCCCCTCGAGTTCATCTCCCTCCTCGTCGTCCCCACTGGGACCGGCCGCAGACACCCCGGGGG
Organism: Vicinamibacteria bacterium; assembly: GCA_963577695.1. Lineage (GTDB taxonomy): Bacteria > Acidobacteriota > Vicinamibacteria > Vicinamibacterales > UBA8438 > UBA8438. The sequence goes on from CAUZAY010000012.1 coordinate 17,297, forward strand.
TCACGCCGCCCCGAGGCGCTGCCCGACGGACGACGGCACCGCTCGCATCCAGGATGACCTCTCGGACGGTAGCCGCCTGAATCGGGATAGCCAACGAGGCGGTCCGAGTCGCCGTGGTGATGTCAGCGGTGCAGGTGAACCCGGGGCGGACGCTGGGGATCTCATCGTCCAACGTCACGACCACCTTGAAATTTGTGGCCTGGGTGCCGGCTCCCTGCGTTGCCTGGATGGGGCTGTTGCCAATCTCGGTCACGATCCCGGTGAAGATCTGGTCCGGCAAGGCATCGATGGTTACTTCTGCCTGTTGTCCCAATTGGATACTCGGGATGTCGGTTTCGTCCACCTCCACCTCGGCCTCGATCACCGACAAATCGGCGATGGTCGCCAGGACCGTGCCCGCGTTGTTCATAGTGCCGATGACGACCGTCTCCCCCTCTTCGATGTTCCGTCGGGTGACCACTCCGGCGAAGGGCGAGGTAATGGTGACCTTCGTCAGATCGTAGCGGGCGCTGTCGAGGTTCGCCTCTTCCTGGCTGATCCGTTCGGTCTGCGTTTCCACGTCGACCCCACGCGCCCGCAGCTCAGTCTCGCGAAGCGTGACGTCGGTCAGGGCCTGCTCGTAGGCTTCTCGCGAGACCAGTCTGAGCTCCCACAGGTTCTGCTGCCGCTCGAGATTGTCGCGGGCCAACTGGAGGCTGACCGTCGCCGTTTCGACGGCGACCTCGAGCTGCCGTTGAGAGGACCGCGACGCACGCAGCGACGCCTCGCCCCGGTCAACCGCCGAGCGCAGCGTTTCCGGGTCGATCTCCATGAGGAACTGGCCGCGGTCGACACGGTCGCCTTCGTTGAACGCGAGACGGGTCACTCGTCCCATTGTGTCGGCGCTGATGTCGACGGTCAGCTGTGGCACGATGGTGCCGGATGCGGACACGAGCGCCGTGAGCCCTCGACGCTCGACGGCCTCGACTTCCACCTCCGGACCCGTGGCGCGTTCGAACGTCAGGTTGACGTAGACGAGTCCGCCACCGATGGCCAGGACCACAATCACCAAGAGCATCTTGCGAAGACCGGTCAACGACTCAACCTCCCATCTGGGACAATGCGAACCCCCCGCCGGTCGCGATCACGGCATACAGGAGGTAGAAAGCGGTGGCGATCGGTCCGGTGCGTCTCCCATAGAGGACGGCGGTGCCGATCGACAACACGAAGAGTTGCCACACGACGAACAAGTCAATGAGGCCCAGCGTCCGGTCCGCGAAGGAACCCTCTTCGAGCATCGGAAAGAAGGCCGCCACGGTGGTCGGATTGCCCATGGCGCCTCGCGCGTAGTTCAGCGGCACGACAAACAGTTGCTGCACAATGTTGATGGCCCCGGCGTGCGCCACCACGGCATACATGGCACGGAAACGGGCGCCGGCGCCGAACGCGACATATCCCACGGTCCAGACCACGCCGGCGATGACGAGGGTGACGACGGGAATCGAGACCAGAGCCCCGCCGCCAGTGAAGTACACCGCGCTCTCGAGTCGGCGCTTGAGCTGGCCATAGACCTCCTCCGAGACGGTGATCCCGAACGACTCCATGGCGCTGACCTGTTGCTCCAGCAGCATCTGCTGGCCGAGCTCCGTGCTCACGAGCCAGCTGCTGGCGCCGGCGACGATCAGCGCGATGGCCAGCAACGCGCCCAACCACCGCGGCTTCTGCACGACGACCTCGAACGTTCGCCGCGGTGAGAAAAGCACGCCAACCAACCGTCCGATCAGACCCATGTCTCGGACGGGCGCCGCATGCGCCAATTCCTCGCGAGACGCTGGTTCCGTGGTATCGGTCATGGGGGAGGCGTTGACCTCGGCGCGACGGTGTTGTCCGATCCCGCACCAAGATGCAGGGGCCGCACGCTCTATTGTACCGCGTTGGTCACGGATGCTTGGACGCTAGCCACAGCGGCCCCCCCGTCTGGTATAGACGAACCGCGACGGCCGAATGTTCTCGATTTCGCGGTGCCGGGCATCTTGACACGGTGCAACGCGTTGACCTAGTGTCCTGTAATCGTGATTCGCTGCATAGGTCGGGAGCGCGGCGCGCGCCTGAACAGGCGTGACCAGGGAGCAAATTGGGTATCTGTGACCGCGAAACAACGCATTCAGGCGTGATGCCCCCCTGGCGGCTCATGTTGCGAACCATGGTTACTGGGCCCTCGTGTCCGGTGTCATAGGTGCGGTTCGAGGTGGGGCGCGTATCCATCCGGCTTCTACGACACGGACACCCGGTCACGTTTACCCGTTTGGCCAAACTATCTGCTTCGGCGCCACTCGCGCGAGTTCTACGCGGGACCACTGCACCAACGTCTGAGACAAGGCACGAGGACGGTTCGCTGCCTCGCCGCGTATCGTCGAGGCCCACAAGAGTCACAGGAGCGTGACGTGATCGAACTTGTCCCCAAAGAACTGTTCTTTACGAAGGGTGTTGGGAAACACCGCGAGAAGCTCACCTCCTTTGAGCTCGCCCTGCGCTCGGCCGGCATCGCGGCCTGCAATCTGGTGCGCGTGTCCAGTATCTTTCCTCCGGGGTGCAAGATCCTGTCGAAGACCGCCGGCATCCGGAAGTTGAAACCGGGGCAGGTAACCTTCGTCGTGATGTCCGAAACGGCGACCCGCGAGGCGCATCGGCTGATCGCGGCCACGGTCGGTGTGGCAATTCCGCGCGACCGCAAACTGTTCGGCTACCTGTCGGAGCACCACAGTTTCGGCGAAAACGAAGAGACCGCGGGCGACTACGCGGAAGAATTGGCGGCAGAGATGCTGGCGACCACGCTCGGCCTCGACTTCGATCCCGACGAGAGCTGGGATGAGAAGAAGGAGGTGTACCGGCTGTCCAATCAGATCGTTCGGACGCAGAACGTCACCCAGACCGCAGTCGGAGACAAGAGCGGGCTTTGGACGACGGTGATCGCCGCCGCGGTGCTGGTCGGATGAGGGGCCGGCGCAACACCGGCGTGGGGAGTGCATGGAAGCGGATGGGATGACTCGCGCGATCTTGAATGCTGGTGTCTGATTCCCGTTCGTGCCGTTCGCGTACGTGCCGTGTGCTCATGCGGTGCGGAGTGGGCGCCGTGGTGTTACTAGCGGGAGCGCCCGTCAACGGGCAGCCCTTCGAGACGGTTGGAGTGCGCGCCCTCGGCATGGGAGGGGCTTTCGTTGCCGTTGCCGACGATGCGACCGCGAACTACTGGAACCCGGCCGGTCTGACGGACCTGTTCTTCAGTGCGGTTCTGGACGTGCAGCGCACCGACACCCGTCTGAGTCCGGACCCGTTTCTGCGTGAAGGCACACGTGATGGCACGACGTTTGTGTCGATGGCCAGTCCGTCGTTGGGCTTGAGTTACTACCGGGTGCGGTCGTTTCAGCTCGACCGATCGGGCGGCGCCGATTCGGCGTCCCTCGCGGCGCTGGTGACGCAGCATGCGGGGCTGACCCTTGTGCGGCCGTTCTTGCCGGGCGTGACACTGGCCTCGGTGGTGAAGGTGGTGCGCGGCACGGTGGCGGTTGGGCTCGGTGACGGGCTCGCCCCGGCCGGTGATCTGTTCGACCAAGCCTCGGCGTTGGAGGGGCCTGCGACGACACGCTTCGACCTTGACGTTGGCGTGATGGTCAACCTGGGACGCGCCAGGCTGGGTCTCGTTGGCCGCAACCTCCGTCAGCCGGAGTTCACGGACGGAGACGGGCGGGTCGTCACGCTGGCGAGACAGCTGAGGGTCGGGTTCATGCTGCGCCCGACGGCGTCCCTCACCCTCGCCGTCGATGCTGACCTCAGCACGATAGACACCGTCATTGGTCTCCGGCGTTCCGTCGCCGTTGGCGTCGAACAGCGTCTTGGCCGCCTCGTCGTGCGGGGTGGTGGTCGCGTCAATGCTGAAGACGACAATTTCGAGCCGGTGGGAGCGGTCGGACTGAGCCTCGCACTGATCTCCGGTCTCTGGGTCGACGGTCAGCTCACCGGTGGTCGCGACGAGAGCGATCGCGGTTGGGGCATCTCAACCCGAGTCGGCTTCTAGGTTTCCTGGCGAGGCGGCCGTCTGGCGGCGTTGCTTCCTCGGTCCCATGCCGCCTGCATGTCACACCCGGGCGGGCGGTGTGAAGGTTCGGGCCGCCGGACTGCTCGGAATGAGCTTCAGATCGTTTCGCTACTACTTGAAGAAATATCACCTCGGGTGACGTCTCGTTGCTGTCATTTTTTGTCAGTGATAATATTTGTCATGTGAATCGACAGTGCGTCCGTCGGTTGCACGCCCGTTTTTAGTGCCTCGCTTGCCATTCTCGGGCGTTGACCCGATCGTGGATCTGCATTTGCCGGTGTACATGCCTTATTACGTTGGAGCATGGAATCCACTTGCAGGTGTAGGGTCTGTCGCCTCTGCAGATCGCTCCCGGAACTGACGATAACGTAGAGGGAGGGATAGCGCCCATGACGGCCAGAGACAAAAGGGGCTTCACGCTCATTGAATTGCTGATCGTCGTGGCGATTATCGGCATCATCGCGGCGATAGCCGTGCCGGGTCTGCTCAGAGCCCGCATGGCGGGGAACGAAGCCTCGGCCATCGGGTCGCTCCGTGCCATCAACAGCGCACAGTCGACATACGCCGCTAGCTGCGGCTACGGATTCTACTCGCCGTCGCTCGTATCGCTCGGCACGCCGCCGACGGTCGGCGGCGGTGATGGGTTCATCGGGACGGACCTGAGCACCGATCCGTCGAACAAGAGCAGCTACACCCTGGCGCTCACCCCAGGGGCGGTGGCGGCCGGGTCGGCCCCGTCGTGCAATGGCGTGGCGGCTGGCGCCAGCGTGTCGACGTACTATGTGGGTGCGTCCCCGCTGGCCGGCGGAGGGGTCCGATTCTTCGGTACGAACCAGGGAGGGACGATTTATCAGTCCTTCGCAACTGTTCCGGTTGCGCAGAACGGCGCCCCAGCCGGCGTATCGCCGATACAGTAGTGCGTGCGCCGACGTGTCCTGCCGCCGGAGTGCCGGTGTCATCGGCAGGCGGCGACGCGGTATTGGCGCACCGCCCGTGCTCTGCTTCACCCAGCGCGACCCGGTAGCCGGATCGTCCGACAGAGGAGTTGATTCCATGAGCCCGCTCGTTCGGCGCGCCATGCTCGCCCTGGCGCTTGTTGGCTTCGCGTCGGCGGCGACGTCGACGTACGTGCACTATCAGATTGCGAGTGATCCCGGCTACACCAGCTTTTGCGACATCAATGAGCGAGTCAGTTGCACGCAGGTGTATCTGAGTCGTTTCGGATCGGTTGGCGGCACCCCGGTGGCGCTGCTTGGCGCATTCTGGTTCGGCGTGGTAGGCCTGCTGACGGTGGCCGCCGGGCGAAGCGCCGCCGCGCTCGTCGAGAATATCGGCGGCTATCTGCTCGTGTTGTCGACCATCGGGCTGGCGACGGTGCTGTTCCTCGGCTACGCCTCCTTCAGTGTCTTGGGGGCTGTCTGTCTCCTGTGCGTCGTCGTGTACGCGGCCGTCGGCGGAATTTTTCTGCTGTCAGGCGCGGTGGGTTCGGTCCCTTGGCTTTCGATCCCCAGGCGGGCGGTGGCGGACCTTGGCCATCTCGTGCGAACCCCAGTGGCGCTCGCGGTCACACTGCTGTTTCTCGGCGCGACCGCAGCGGCGGTTGCCGTGTTCCCCTCTGAGTCGTCTGGGCCGGCCGCCGGGCCCTCGACGCCCCCCCGCGAGCTCGCCGGGGGCGCCCCGGAGACCAGCGACAGTACGTCGGAGATCGAACGTTTCTGGGACGCACAGCCTCGCGTCGAATTGCCCGTTCCCTACGACGGAGCGCAAGTACTGGTCGTGAAGTTCAACGACTTCGAATGCCCCTCGTGTGCGGCCACCTATCTGGCCTACGAGCCGATTTTTGCTCGGTTCGAGTCCAGCCATCCTGGGGCCGTGCGTCATGTCAGTCTCGACTATCCCCTGGATCCCGAGTGCAATGAGCAGACGCCTCGGGGCATGCACGCCGGTGCATGCGAGGCCGCGGTTGCCGTGCGACTTGCCCGCCGCCAGGGACGTGACGAGCCGATGACGCGCTGGCTCTACGAAAACCAGGCGTCGCTGTCGCGGGAATCGGTGCGAGACGCGTTGGAGCGAATCGCGGGGATGTCTGATTTCGACGCGTTGTATGACGCAACACTGGAGGAGGTCAAGGCCGACATTGCCCTCGGGGGCCTCATCGCCATCGAAGCCACGCCGACGTTCGTCGTCAACGGGGTCATGATCAAAGGCGGGCTGCAACCACAATACTTCGAGGCCGCCATCGCGCTGGAGCTCGAGCGCGCCGCCGCGGGTCCCCCGTCCGAGTAGCGCCGTTCGGACGATGCCATGGCCCGCTACGCGATCCGTCTCGAGGAACTGACCAAGGACTATCCCACCGGCTTTTGGCGGCCCCGCCCGGTCCGGGCGCTTGACCACGTCTCGCTCGATGTTGAGCCCGGCGAGGTGCTCGGGTATCTCGGTCCGAATGGTGCCGGCAAGACCACCACTCTGAAGCTGCTGATGCAGCTCATCTATCCGACCTCCGGTCGGGCCGAAATTCTCGGGCGCCCGGCTGGCGATGTCGAGGCCAAGCGTCGCCTGGGGTACCTGCCCGAGTTGCCCTATTTCTACGACAACCTGACCGCCGAAGAACTCCTGGTCTATTTTGGCGGGCTGTTCGGACTCGCGCCGGCCGTCGCCCGCACCCGGGCGTCGATGTTGCTTGACCGCGTCGGCCTCGGGGCGGAGCGTCGCCGCCGGCTCCGAAAATATTCCAAAGGCATGCTGCAGCGGGTCGGTATTGCCCAGGCCCTGGTGAACGACCCGGAGGTGGTGTTTCTCGACGAACCGATGTCCGGTCTCGACCCGGTGGGGCGGCGCGACACCCGCGAGCTCATTCGGTCGTTGCGGGACGAGGGACGAACCGTCTTCTTCAGCTCTCACATCTTGTCTGATGCCGAAGCGCTCTGCACACGAGTCGCGATCATGGTGCAGGGCCGATTGGTCTCCACTGGGCGGCTCGCCGATCTGGCGTTTGAGGTGCAGGGCTGGGAATTGGTCGTCTCCGGGGCCGACGGCAGAGCGCTGGCCAGTCTCGGGCTCGATGCCGTGACGACCGCGGTGGATGGCCGGTACGTCGTCGAGTTGCCGGTCGACCGACCGCCTGATCGGGTGCTGCCCGAGCTGAGCCGCCTTCACGTGCAGGTGGTGTCGTTGACCCCGCGTCACGAGTCGCTCGAGGACTACTTCATGCGTCTGGTGGCCCAGCGCCAGGCGCCCGCGGCCTAGCAGTCGGTCGACCATGTCCGTCATTCCCCGAATCGCGGCGCAGGTCTTCAAGGAATCGGTGCGCGACAAGGTGCTGTATAACCTTGTGCTGTTCGCCGTGTTGTTGATCGGCGCCTCGTATCTCATCGGACAGCTGACGGCCGGTCAGGACGTGAAGATCATCAAGGATCTTGGCCTGGCCGCCACCCAGATCTTCGGATTGTTCATCGCGGTGTTCATCGGGATCGGGCTGGTCTCGAAAGAGGTTGAGCGGCGCAGTATCTACGTCTTGTTGTCGAAGCCGGTGAGACGGCACGAGCTGATTCTTGGCAAGTACGCCGGCTTGGTGCTGACGCTGGCCGTCAACGTCGGGGTGATGGCGGTCGCCTTGTATGCCGTGCTCGGCTACATGTCCTGGGTAGAGACCGAGGAGTTCCGACGGAGTTGGGAGGCTCCGGCCACCGACCCGGCGATGCTCGCCGCCATCCTGTTGATCTTCGTCCAGCTCATGCTCGTCACCGCGATCGCGCTGTTCTTCTCCACGTTCTCGAGCCCGATTCTCTCCGCCGTGCTCACGTTCGGCCTGTACGTCGTCGGTCACTTCAATGCGGATCTGCGAAACTTCGAGAGCGTGGTCGAGTCTTCCGCGGCGGTCTCCGTGGCGCGGGTGTTGTACTATGCGCTCCCCAACCTGGCGCCCTTTGATGTGAAGGCGCAGGTGGTGCATGCACACCCGGTGTCCCTCGGGTATGTTGCGTTGACCTCCGCATACGCCGCCGCCTACATCGGGGCGCTCCTGCTGGCCGCGGTGTTCATCTTCTCGAAGCGGGATTTCAAGTGACGGGGCGCTCCACTCCGTGGTGGCAGCGACCGGTGTGGTTCACCGCCGCGATGGTCCTGCTCGTCGCGGTGTTTGTCTCGACCGCCGTCATGCGTGACCGCGTCTACGCCGCGACGGACTCGGAGACCGATCTCCTCTATATTCCTTCCGGTCCAGTGCTCGCTCGGATGGCGCTGTCGTTCGACGCGCTGCTGGCGGATGTCTACTGGATCCGTGCTCTCCAGCACTATGGAGGCACGAAACGCGGCGACGGTGAGGCGAAGAGCTACGACCTGCTGGGCCCCCTGCTCGAGATCACGACGACGCTCGACCCCGACTTCAATGCGGCGTATCGTTTTGGCGCGATCTTTCTGACCGAGGCCTACCCGAACGGACCGGGGCGTCCGGACCTGGCGGTGGCGCTGCTCAAAAAGGGTATCGAGCAGATGCCCGACCGCTGGGAGTACTACATGGACATTGGGTTCATTTACTACTGGTGGGTCAAAGACTACGGCCGCGCGGCGGAGTGGTTCGACAAGGCGGCGGATGTTCCCGGCGCCTCGTGGTGGCTGCGCTCGTTGGCCGCCAACACCCTGGCCGCGGGTGGTAGTCGTGAGTCGTCCCGCATGTTGTGGCGAGAGATGTACGATTCGGCCGATACGGATTGGATTCGCAACGAGGCGACTCGACGGCTGACCCAGCTGGATGCGTTGGACGACATTGATCAACTGATCGCGGCGGCGGGGCGCTTTGTCGAGCGTGCGGGCCGGCCGCCGTCGTCCTGGGACGAGTTGGTCGGGGCCAGCCTGCTGGCGGGGATTCCGCTCGACCCCACGGGCCGGCCCTATGTGATGGATAGCGTGAACGACACCATCAACGTGTCGTCCGATTCGTCGCTGTTCCCGTTGCCGGGCGAGACCCTGCCGCCGTTGCCGCAATGACCGAGTTGATGACGGTCGGCGTGGTGGCCGCTCTCGGGCTGGCTATCGGCAGCTTTCTCAACGTGTGCATCTACCGCTTGCCGCGGGGCGAGTCGATCGTCAGCCCGCCATCTCGCTGCCCGTCGTGCGGTCAGGGACTCAGCTGGTTCGACAACGTGCCGGTCCTGGGGTGGTTGCTGCTAGGTGGTCGCTGTCGGAGTTGCCGTGCCGCGGTGTCTCCGATGTACCCAATCGTCGAGGCGGTGACCTCGGTGGTCTTCCTGTTACAGCTCTGGCAAATCGGCTGGCAGCCGCTCCTGGCGATCCGGCTGCTGTTCGTGGCGGCCATGATCGCCTTGTTCGTCATTGACCTGCAGCACCGGATTCTGCCCAATGTCATTACGCTCCCGGGTATCGCGGTCGGCCTGACAGCGAGCGTGTTCTTCGAGCCAGGATGGCGCGCGGCACTCATCGGCGTTGCTGCCGGAGGCGGCGTGTTGTGGGTCGTGGGCGAGGCATATTTTCGGATTCGCGGCGAAGAGGGCATGGGATTCGGCGACGTGAAGATGCTGGCCATGGTCGGAGCGTTTCTCGGCTGGCAGCTCATGCTGGTCACCCTCTTGATCGCGTCGTTCGCCGGGTCGATCATCGGCGGCGGCATGATCGTGGTCGATCGCGGCAATATGAAATATGCGCTGCCGCTAGGTTCCTTCCTGGCTGTCGGCGCCATCATCGCCACCCACGTCGGCTATCCCCTCCTCGCGTGGTACCTCGGGTTCTACTGATACGGTGGACGCCCGTCCGCCGGGCCCTTGCGGTTCTTGCCACGCCAGACGCGACTCGTGATGGCGTAAACCGCCGTCCGTGAGGCGTCGACCACCCCCAGGCACCGGGAACCAGGCGTTCCGCACCTGGCAAGGTCTGGATCGGACGTTGCACTGGATCTGGCCATGAGCGGCCGACCGGTTTCCTGCCACACACGGGCGTCCAGCTCGGAAGCGGGTCTGGCACTCATGGAGGTGGTCATCTCGGTTGGCCTGCTGGTCACGCTGGCGGCGGGCCTCGTGCAACTGTTCGCGATGTCCGCTCAATCCATGGTGC
>CAUZAY010000013.1:0-27311 GCA_963577695.1 Vicinamibacteria bacterium
TCGACCTCGGGCAGTAGCGCCACCTCACGAGCATGCGCGAGCCGAACGGCGTACCCATCGTCAGTCACGACGTCGTGAGGTGCGGTCTCACTCGCCTCGACCGGGCGCGCGACGATGCGCGCCCCGCGGGCCCGGAGTGGGGCGATGGGACCCCGCGAGGGCCCGCGACCCGCGTGGGTTCGGGGCGTAGCCCCGTCTTAGAGTAGCCCCGTCCAATCAGTAAAACAGCATGGCCAGGACGAACAGGAAGATGGCGAGCATCACCACCCACTGCCAGACCTCCTGTTTGTCTTCCGACGGAATAAGCTGGAAGGAGATACTCCGATGGTTGTCCACGACGTTGCGTAGGAACGTGGCGGAGGTGAGCTGCGTACTGTCGAGAAGAAACGAGCGCCCGCTGGTGCGCTGCTCGACCAGTCCGAGCCCGTCGAGCCCCAGGCGAGTGCGCTGACCTTCCAGGTCGGCCTCGAGTGTCTCGTCGTAGTCAACGCCACGGACGTAGTCGAGCAACACGGAGTCGACGTTCACCCCGGTTCGACTCCCGATGCCAATCGGGTAGATCACCAGCCCACGCTGCCTGAACTCGGTCAACGCGACATCGAGGCGGCTCCGCTGTTCTGCGTCAATCAGAAAATCGCCGTCCGTGAAGAGCAGGACCAACCGATCGCTCCGCTCCTCGGGCAGCCAACCGTCGTCGCCCGATTCGAAACGATCCTGATTGTCCAAAGACAGATAAATCGCCTCGAAGGCGGTCGCGATGTCGCTGTCCCAGGGAAAGGCATCGCCGGTCAGTGTGGGCGGAGGCCCGATTCGTCCAACCTCCTCGATGAAACGCTCGGCATTCGCCGACATGTGAACCCGTCGCAGCGCGGTGGTCCCCCAGACAAACAGCGCCGTCCTGTCACCGGGCGTCAAGATGTCCTGGGTGTAGAGACCCAGCGCCTCACGTACGGCCAGATCGAGTCGTGAAGGACCGAGATCCTTGACCCACATGGAGGCGGAGGCGTCGATGGCGACGATCACGTCGACATCGCCCCGTTTGAAGCTCGAGCCGCCGTAGACCCAGAAGGGCCGCGCCGCGGCGACCGCCACCAGCATCAACGCGACGACCGCGAAGAACCAGAACTTGATGTGACCGACCAGGGGATACTTGGACCCCTCGGTGCGGTCCGGCCGAAGCACCAGCCGTAGGGCATAGACGATCAGACCGAACACCAGAATGAAACCGGCGATCGGCACGATCGCCAGGTATTCCGGGTTCGTAAACTCGACGCTGTCCCGGAAGAGGCTGGCGATGGCGTCCATGCGCGGAGTTTGGTGGGGGGGGCTCAGGGACCTACCGACTGGCGGGTCGTGGCCTGTATCAGGGAATCGACGCTATCCGCGACGGCGGCGAACCGGGGTGCCCTCACCCTTCATCTGCTCCAACTCGGGGGGCTCGATCTCACGCGGCTCTTCGAGCGCGCGGCGAATGGCCTCCGGGTTGCTGGTCAGGTCGTAGTTCCACTTGTAGTCGAAGCGCTCGGTCAGGTCGCCACGCAGCGCGCGCTCGTAGTCGGCGTTCACGGTCTCCATCACCTCTACGATGATCGCCTCTTTCTCGATCTGCGCGCTCGCGCTCTCGGGATCGATCGCCCGGTATCGCTGCCTCGCAAGCATGAACTTCGCGCTCCCCAGCAGTTGCGAGGCCCGGGGGTCGTCGACCTCATCCGCCAGATCGTCGACCACCGTCTGGTAGTCACGCGTCAGGTAGCTGTAGGACGCCTGCTGCAGGAACGCGTCCTGAAACAGATACGAGTCCACCAGCCCTTGCATGCCCCAGGCCCGGCTCCCCTCGTAGAACGCGGACACCTCCGCCAGCTGTTCCTCCGCGGTGGCGAAGTCGGAACGTTCGACGCTGTCGCTCAAGCCCTCGAGGTTGGCGTAGAACCCGGCCAAGCTCCTCGACGGCACCGAGACACCGATGAAGAACAGCAGCGCCAGCACGAAACCGACGAGATACCGGAAGGAGTGTTCTTTATCGATCAGGTCTGTTAATCGCATCGTCTGTCCTCGTCTCCTACGGACTCGTGCCCCACAGCAGTTCTGAGACGAACCCCAGGGGAATGCCAATCACCAGCAACCCCATCGCCACCAACAGAAACCGCGGGAAAATCGGTACCTTCAACGCGCGGTGCTTCAACTCGACGCGCACGGCCTCGCGCTCGTCAATCGCCTCATACGCGCGCAACAGGCTATCCTCACTCGTCACGTCAAAGTAGTCGCCACCGTACTCCTGGATCTGCGCCACCAACTGCGGCACCGTCGGGTGCAAAAAGCTCGCCGACCGCGCGTCGCTGGTGTTGATATAGATGAGGTAGGGCACGATGTTCCGCCGGGCAAGCTCGGCGAACTCCGCGTCCGGAAACTCGTCGACGGCGGCGTCGGTGATGATCAGTAACGCGCGGTTCTGGTTCTGTTCGCGGCCGACGGTCGCCTCGTCGCGGTCGAAGTGCTTGACGATGTCCTGGAGCGGCCGAATGATGTTGGTGTCGCCCTCGGCCGGGATGATACGCACCTTGTCGCGCGGCACTACCATCGCCTTGTCCAGGCGCTGGGTCATCACATACGGCGCGTCCCAGACCTGGTAATAGTAGAGCTCGTCGTCCATGACGAAGTCGTCCACCATGTACGGATAGGTGGAAAACAACCACAAGGACACCCGGTCGTTCTTCTCCTTGCGCATCTCGAGGAATGCAAGATGCGCATCGCGCGCCACCTCGGCCTTCGACTTGTTGGTGTCGGGGAACTCCCACGCCATCGACCCCGAGGTGTCGACGAGATCGATGCGCACGCGCGACTCGACGTAGCCGCTTACTTCCTCCGTGGCGGTCAGGAACGGGTCGGCGATCGAAAAGATCAGCATCACGAGCGCGGCGGCCAGGAACGCCTTGGGCGCCGTGTGGAGCGCCCGGATCCAGAGGCGCTTGCGATGCGCGGGCCGAATGACGTGCCCTGAGTGCTGCCGCGAATGACGCTTCCGCATCGCGGCCAGACGCATCAGGGTCAGCGCGAGGATGACGCCGACGGCGATCGCCAACGCCACCGCCATCCCGACGTCACCATAGCGGATCTGCTGAAAGTCGGTCTCGAGCAGATCGCGGATCCCCGAGTCGAGGAACGAGACCAACTGGTTCCAGGGCATCAACATCGTCGTTACCGGCTTCCTCGATCTGGCCGCCCCTACCGTCCGACCAGTGACTTGATATTGTTCAACAGCCGAATATGCGGCCGCAGCTTCTTGAGCGCGTCAGCGAGTGCGTCGGACTCCGCCGGTGGACTGTCGATGGGCGCGGCCACGGTGATCTCGAGTCCCCGCTGATAGGCGACGAGACGGTCCGCGAGCACGCCAAGAGCCTCCCGGCGGTGACGGTCCTTCAACTCGCCGACCTGCCGCTGCATGTCCAGCGCCGTGTCGCCGGGGACCAGCCCCGGGACATCGGCGAGGAGATAGTCGCGCAACGCCAGAACCATACCCCGCTCGTAGCCCGCGAGTTGCGCGGTGTCCGCCCCGGGCGGCAGATCTTGCAACGTCTTCAGCTGGCGATTCACCGCGCGGCGTGCCTCCCAGATCGACGGCTGCACCGGAATCTGCGCCTCGAGTCGGGCCAGTTCGTCGGCCTCCTGCTGTTTTTCCAGGGAAACGGCCTTTGGCTTGCGCGCGAACCGCACGAGCATCACGAACCAGAGCAGCAGCGGCAGCGGAGCCACCGCCCAGCCCAGCGTCTGGAAGAAGGTGGCCCGCCCGGCGAAGGCGCCGAGTTCGATGGTGTCGCGAATATTCAGCAGCGGCTCATCGGTGATCGACGTCACGTAGCGCACGAGCCCCTGTCCGCCGTCGACCTGCTGCACCTCGGCGTCTGCGATGTCCTCGCCCAGATCACGCACGAGGTAGTAGAAGCTGAAATTCGGCAGGAGATAGGTCATCTTGTTCGGGTCGACCAGCCGGAACCCGTACTCGAACTCCCAGATGTGTTCGCCCTCCACGAGGTCCTTGTCGACGCTCAACGAAACCCCTTCGAAGGGGTGCACCGGCAAGGCTTCTGGCGCTACGCGGTCTTCGAGGATGATGATTTCCTGTCCGTCCGAGACCAGATCCGGAAACCGAAGGCGGTAGCGTTGGATAATCAGATCACCGGTCTTGACGACCGTCGGCTCGAGCTCCAGGGTCTCGACCCGCACCGGCCCCATGGGGGCGTCATCCACCGTCGGCGGCTGGGCCAGCGCGACCGTGGCAGCCAGAAGCACGGCGCTGAGGGCGATCATCGAGGTGCGTATCGTGCTTGGCATGCTTGCGGTGCCTATCATGTCCACCTGTTGGTCCATTACCGTGCGGTGCGAGAAATCAGAAACTTGGGCAACTCCTCGATGTGATTGTCCGGTGTCAGCACGCGGGCGTCGATGCCGGCCTTCCGCTTCAACCTGTACGCCACGGTTTCGCGCACCTCTTCGATTCGACGACGAATGGCTGCGGCTTTGCGGGCTGAGATCACGGTCTGCTTGCCCGTCTCCATATCCGAGATTCGGATATAGCCGAATCGGCTCTTGACACGAAATTCGTCCGGGTCATCAAGAATGAGCACGATCATATCGTGCTTCGACCCGAGTGTCCTCAGGCGCTTGTAATCGATGGCGTCCGGGTCGTTCACGATGTCCACGAGGTCGGTCAACAGCACGACCGAGTGCCGGGTCTTGAGCCGCGCCAGCATGAAATCGAGCGCCACCCGCAGGTGGGCCGGCCGCTTCTTGGGGAATTCGCGCTCGAGATTCAACTTGTCGAAAATCTGATGGGCCATGTGGAAAATCTGAGACGATCCCAGCTTTGGCCGCATGAAGAGCTCGATGCGATCGGAGTAACCCAGCAACCCCACCGGATCCCTGACGTTGGACCGCGTCAGCCCGATGTTGCCAAGCAGATCCAGCATCAACAGCGCCTTGTTCGACGCCTGCGACACCTGAAACAGCGTGGAATAGGACAGGTCGCACACGATGAGCGTGCGGAGCTCCTTGGGCTCCATCCGCTCGATCCGGTAGAGCTTCTCCGGATAGGTACGCATGCTGATGTTCCATGCGACGTCCTTCAGAGGCTGTCCCGGTCTCCATTGATCGACCCCGACGATATCGTAGCCAGCTCCCTTGTATCCGCTCTTGTGCTCGCCGAAGTGCATGCTCGTCGAGGGCTTTCGGGCTCGGATCCCGTGCTTGATGTCACGAAACCGAGCATAAAGTTCCTCTACTTCCACGGCGGAACTTCCATGTCCCGCAGGATCTGCTCCAGTAGCTCTTCTTTGTCGACCGAAAACTCCATGCCCTCGCGCAGCACCAGGCGATGCGCCAACACGGGACGCGCCACCGCCTTGATGTGATCCGGCGTGACTTTCAGGTCGCCGTTGAAGAACGCGAACGTGCGTGCGACCGCTTCGATGTGAAAATGGACCCGCGGCGAGATACCGACCCGAATGTATTCCTTGACCGTCCGGGCGGCTCGCCCCACCACGCGATGGGGCCTGGTGTTGCGAATGAGCCGCACCTTGTATTGCTGGCCGTACTCGGACATCTCGACGTTGTCGTAGATGTACTGGGCGATCTCGAGCACCTCGTACAGGTCGGTCAGCTTTTCAACCTTCTTGCCGACGACGTTGCGCGCGCTGATCTTGTACTCGTCCTCCTCACTCTCCGGATCCAACATATTGATGGAGAGCGTGGTGCGGTCCAGTTGCGCCACCGGGTTGGCGAATGTCCCCTCCTCTTCACCGAAGATGTTCTCGGTGCAGATGACCATGAAGAAGCGCGGCCCCGTGATATCCGAGAAATCGCACGACAACGGGAACAGCGGCAACATCTTGCCCTCGGCGAGGTTACCGTAGTCCGAACTCAGGGTGGCCGAACTCTCCTCCATCCCTTCGAGCACCGCCGCCTTGGTCTTGCCCGACAACCGGTTGTCCTCGTCGATGAGCACGATGTGCGCCATCAACTTGCCCGGCTTGAACACTAGCTTCCGACTACCGTCGGTTTCTTCGACAATGGTCTCGTAACCGAGGATGTCCTCGGGCATGTAGGTAGGCATCCCCTGGATGCGCTCGAACTTGGCGTCGATCGCCATCGCGCAGGCGCTGACGAGGTCGGTCTTCCCAGTACCGGTCGGCCCCCTGAACATCACGTGGGGCTGGCGCAGCAGCTTGCTCTGGCTCAGCTTGTCCGTATACGGCAAGAGAGTGAAGAACGCCCAGGAAAGTGTTTGAGCAGCCTCATCGAGACCGTAGAGCCACTTGGTAGACTCCTTCTGAAACCGCTGAACGACTTCGTTGGCGCGGTCGAAACCCATTTCTTGAGCGGGTTGGACGGTCATGAATCTGCGTGCTCTCCCTTCCGTGGCCTGCTCGACAGGCGGCGTGACACCGCCCTGATCTCGGCCGGCCGCCTCGGGTCGTCTTCGTCATCGACCACCGGTCATCGGCCGCGCGGTCGGACGCCGTCACGACGTGACCACGGCGCGTGCTCTAGCCGCTAGCGCACGCCGGTCCCAATCGTGAGACCAACGTAGAACTCGCGGTCTGGCGACGGCTCGAAGTACCGGCCCCCGAACGCGTTCGTGATGATCGACGAGTTGTAGCGTTCGTCGAACAGGTTGTCGATGCCGAGGAACGGCCGCACGTCAACCCCGCCCCACTGGCCGTCGTATCCGAAACGGAGGTCGACGACGGCGTAGGACCAGTTGTAGACGGTGTTGGCATTGTTGGCGGCGAACTTGTCGACCCAGCGCACGGTCGCCCCGGACCGCAGTCCGAAGGGGGCGATGTAGTTCGCACCGAAGAACACGCGATGCGGCGGGGCACCGGGCTCGAGATTCCCGGCGAAATCGTTGCCGCCGGTCGTGAACTCTTCGAACACAAAGTCCTGATACGTGTAGGCCACCCGCGTCGTGAAGCTAGATGTCGGCACCCATTCGAGCGCCAACTCCACGCCGTCGCGCGACGACTTGCCGGCATTGCGGAAGAAGGTCTGGTCATCCGGATTCTGAAACGACACGAGGGCGTTGTCCACGGTCGACACAAACACGACCGCCTCGTACCGCAACCGGGCTGGACTGATCAACCCGCGCGCCCCGAACTCCATGCTGGTCAGGTCCTGGGGGCCGAGCTCCTGATTAAACCCGCCGGCGCCGGTTGGTGATTGTGACAGCTCGACGGTCGTTGGCGTCTCGTAAGCGGTCGCCACATTGCCGAACAGATTCACGCCTTCCGCCGCGGCCACGGTGACCCCGACGGACGGACTGACCTGGCTCATGGTCCGGCCGCCGGATTGGTCGCCGTCGTCGAGCTTTCGGTCACCCGCGGTGAAGTCGTAGTAGTCCCACCGGACACCGGCGCTGAACCGAACCCGGTCGTTCGGCGAGATCCCGATCTGCGCGAACGGCCCCGCGGACAAGACGTCCTCCGTCTGGTCGACTCGCAGCGACCCGCTCGTCGCTCGTCCCCCGCTCACCGCGGGAGCCACCTGACCGAATTCCATCCGGTCGTCGTTCTGTGACGACACGTCGAACCCCGCGGCCCAGTCGAGGCCAACCGTGCCGGCCTGGGTCCCACCGAGATACTCCGACCGAAATCCGAACCCGTTACGACCAAGCTCGACGTTGCGAAACGCCCCGACCGCGTCGAGACTTCGCCACATGCCCCACCCGGTGACCCGGAGACGATCCCTCTCGCTGAATCGATGCTCGAGGGTCAGGCCACCCTGCCCCTGTCTCGCACCCTCGCCCCAATTACGTGACAACGCGACGCCCCGAGCCATACAGGCGCCGGACAGACACACGCCGGCACTGTCCCTGAGCGGGTCGCTCCGCGCGTCGGATTCATTGAGAAAGCTTGGACTTTCGGCGTAGGGCGTGTCGTTGAAATTGAACACGCCACGCAGTTCGGTGTTCGGTCCCAGCTCGCGGCGCACCAGGAGGTTCGTCTGGATGATTTCCGCATGGCTGTTCGCCCGGAATCCATCGGTTTCGAACCGGCTTGCGCTGAACATGAACTGCGTCTTGTCATCGCCACCATCGGCCCGGATCTGCTGCCGGTTGTAGCCGTAGCTGCCGAACTGCACGTCGGGGCGGATGGTGAGCCGGCGCGACCGGTCGAACGTGGTGGTGAGGTTGATCACCCCGCCAGCCGAGTTCCCGTACAACACCGAGCTGGGACCGCGAATGACCTCGATGCGCCCCACCGACCCCAGATCGACGTTGCCCGGCTCCGTGGTGCCGTCAGCGGTCGTGATTGGAATACCGTCCTGGATGATGGCGACGCCGCGGAGACCAAACCGCGGCTGCGGCGCCCGGATGCTGATGCCGATGCCACCCGACAATCCGTAGTTCCGGCGATTCTGCACGAACAACCCGGGGATCCCACGCAGCGACTCGTCGAGCGACGTGCGGCGCTCGGCGAATTCGATCTGGTCCCGCTCTACCACCGCGATCGAGTTCGGCACGACCGACAGGGACTGGTCGGTGCGGGTCACGGTGATCGTTTCGGCGAGGGGTGCGATCTCCAACCTGAGGTTGCCCCCCGAGGTCACCCCGGCGGTCACCGTCACCGACACGGTGTCGCCGCGAAAGCCGGCCAACACGGCCTCGACGACATAGCGCCCGGCCACCAGATCGGCAATCTCATACCGGCCTTGCGTATCACTGACCCCGAAGCGCGTGCCACCGCCCATGGACGCGCTCACCGTGACGCCGGGCATGACACCGCCGCTGTCGTCGGTGATCGTGCCACCAATTGATCCGGTCGATCCTTGGCCAGCCGAGCTGGTGGGGGCGGCAAGAGCCAGTAGCGCCACCGCTGCCAGCGCCCGATATGTGCCCGTCTGTTTCACCGTGGTCATGAATTCGTTCCTATTCATACGCGTCATGGAGAAAGCGGTGACAGCGCCCCGAGAGACACCGCCTCGGCGAGACTAGTTCGCCAGCGGGTCTGGACGCACCTGAAACTTCACGATGCCCGGCTTGACCCCCTGACCGCCTTCGATATGCCAGGTAGCCGCCTCGCCGTAGGTGGCCCAGACACCCCGTCCCTTCCAGCCGGTATTCGGATCGTCGATACGACCGTCCAGCCCCCGCGTGAAGAATCCACGCGGATACGGCACCCGCAAGACCGTCCAGTCACCGGTGTCGGGATCCAGGGCCAACAACGAATCGGAATTCGACCCGGTCGCGATCGGAACGTCCTCACCGAGTCCGAGCGTGTTCCACTGGTCGACCCAGTTGTAATAGTGGTAGTCGGCACGGACGTCGGTGCCTTGCACAACCGGTCCAGGCGTTGGGAACAGGGTCCAGCCGTCCACGCAGTGCCGTCCCTCGACCGTCGTCGGCCCGTTGTGGACCTGGCACTTGGAGCGATCGAAGCTGGCAAAGTGGCTGCTGCCCGACAGCGCGGTCCAGATAACGCCATCCCGATCGATGTCGAGGCCGCGTGAGCCAAACCCGGTCTTCTCCTTCGGGACCGTGGCATCCAACACCGACGGCACTTCGAACATCTCCGTCAGGCAGGTCTCGGGTGGATTGTCGCCAACGTGGAGGCGCGCCACACGCCCCGGGAAGCGATTCGAGCTGATCCAGACGGCCTGGTCGTCGGTGGGGTCACCGATCACCCCGTAGCTGCCCACGACCACCCGCGTGTCCAGACTGGCGTCATGCGTCGCCGACTGGCCGCCGCGTGCCGGCTCGTTCCAGGGCTTCGTGATGACGCCGTCCCCGTTGGTATCGAGCACGGTGGGGCACCAGCCCTGCGCGGCTCGTTCGTCTCCGGTGGCGTCGTAGAGCTTCGTATCGAGCCACCCGATGACTTGTCCGCCACCGCTGAAATACACCGTGTCGCTCTCGTCCTCGGCGAACTGCAGATGATGGGTGCCGTAGCACGTGTCGATCATCACGAACTTCTGCGTATCGGGCTCGTAGAACACGGCAGACCGGAACCCGCTGTCCAGCGGGAAATACTGGGCGTACGGATTATCCGATCCCGCCTTGCAATAGTCCGGATTGGCTCGGTTCCGAATCGCGGAGGTCATCCACACCCGCCCCTTCTGGTCCATCATCGGATTGTGCGGATTGGCCGGGTCGTTCCAGATCAACTCGTCGCCGAACATGCGCGACGGGACCGGCATCGACTGCGCAATCATCCCTGGCACCGTCTCCGGATCGACGCGTAGCGGGATGCTCAAGTTGGTGGCCAGATTGGTGACCGGGTCGAGCATCGCCAGTTCGTCGTTCGAGATATTCACACCGTAGATGGGACCGTTCGCGTTGACCCGAGGATTCCGTTTGTCGGTCGCAATCTCATCGTGGATGTAGTCGATCTCGGTGCCCCATTCCCACATCGAGATGACCACGTTGCGCTCGGCCCCGGCGGGCCGCGGCGGTGCCGGCGGCACGGCGCCGGCGGCGATCCGCTCGCTCCAGTCGGCGAACATCTGCAGACCCCGCTGGCGGCCGAACCGGCTCATGACGTTGGTCATCTGCGAGCCGCGCTGCCCCATTTGCACGCGGTGGTCCCAGGCGGCCAGCGTCGAGTCGAACTGCTCGAGGTTGTCGATCTCGCGGATGATGCGGTTGCCAAGCTGATGGCAGAGCATGCAGCCCTGCTTCTGGACGTCGACCCACTGCTCTTGATGCTGCAGCGTGGCGGCGATACCGTTTCCGTCGTCGCCCGTGCCCGGAAACTCGCTCGGCGCCGGCGGCTCGATGAGCGAGTACCAGTAGTTGGCCGGATAGATCTGGGCCGCCTCGGCCGGCGTAGACGCCACGGTGACTTCGAGCGCCACCGTGTCGCCTGGCTCGGCGGTCACCCCCGCCGAATCGAGCAGGCCATAGCCGCGCACCCACACCTTGTAGGACGCCTCCGGTAGGTCGGGGATCAAGTAGCGTCCACCGTCGCCGGTGACGACGGTCTTGATGAACTTGGTCGGCAGATCGGTCGTCTCCGCGATGACCCAGACCCCGGCCTCCGGACCGTTCGAACTGGTGACCGCGCCATTGATGGCGCCGTCGGCGGCTCGACTGGACGTCGTGAGCCAGAGGACCGAAGTACCCACGAGCGCCGCCACCACCAACGCACCTGCAAAGCGCTTCACCATGACGACCCCCTTCGGAACGATACCGCGTCTCATAACGGGCGTGCGCGCCGAACGACGCGATCACCCCGTTGGCCCGCCACGGCCACGAGCACGTCACAACTTGAACAGATCAAACGGCCAATCTTGGCAGATGCCGAAAAAGGGTGTCAAGCAGGCGGCCGATCCGCGGGCCGACGCCGGAGGGCAGCGTCGGCGCGCCCGCTGGGTGACCTACTTTCGTGACGCGACCCAGGCGCCCGTCCCGTACCAGGAAAACTTGCCCTCGGCCCCGGTGATGGTGTCTCCGGCCAACTCCCCTTCGAAGTTGATCGGCTGGTCGCCATCGAGGTCCGGGACGATGATGACGAACTTCAACATCGACCCGTCGATGGTACCATCCACAGACAGCACTTCATTGTCGCCGAGGTCGATCTCGCCGCCCAGTTGGTCAGCCTCTTGCTCGAACCGCGCCTGCCAGGTGGTGACACCG
The DNA here is from genome assembly GCA_963577695.1 of Vicinamibacteria bacterium. GTDB lineage: Bacteria > Acidobacteriota > Vicinamibacteria > Vicinamibacterales > UBA8438 > UBA8438. Next base: position 11,627 of record CAUZAY010000013.1, read on the forward strand.
GTCTGCGTGGTGAGCTCGATTTCCCAGTCGCCGGTCACGCCGGCCTGCGCCTGCACCGACGCGTGACCAACCACCAGGACTATCGCCGCGATGAGCATGCCCGCCGTCGCCGTGATTGCACGTCTCCACATCATCGTTTCTGCCCCGCCTCCCTCACGACCGTCGTGCGCCACAAGACCTCAAATATGATGCATGGCGCCGTCAGGAAACCTCGATTGTACGGCTGCGGCCGTGAACGCGTCAAGAACGCAAGCCTCTTATGTTCAATGGATTACGCTCTCCGAGGGTTGACCGCAATCCGTCGGGCGTGGCGGCGAGCGACCCGGCTGGCCGGGTCTGACCATCCAACGTCTCTGGGCGCCCCGTGAGGACCGCCTCGGCCGAGACCGCTTGACGGACGCAGCACATCCGCATCATCCTACGCGCCGCCACGCGAGACCAATCGGGAGCCGGGATGACGACAAAGACCGCGGTGTCGACCGTGCCGTTTTGGATTGATGGACAACCCCGCGCCGCGCAGGGTTCGCGCGAAGGCACCGTGACCAATTCGGCGACCGGCGAAGCCGTGCGGACGGTGCCGTTTGCCAACGACGCCGACATCGATCACGCGGTGTCCAGCGCGCGCGCGGCGTTCCCATCCTGGCGCGCCACCACACCGTTACGCCGGGCCCGCGTCCTGATGCGGTTCCGGGATCTGCTGGAGCGGCGGACGCCAGACCTGGCCGCCATCATCACAGAAGAACACGGTAAAACCCTGCCGGATGCCGCGGGCTCGGTGCAGCGCGGGCTCGAAGTGGTGGAATTCGCCACCGGCATCCCACACCTCCTCAAGGGGGAGCACGCTGAAGACGTCGGCAGCGGCATCGATTCCCATAGCACCCGGCAACCCCTGGGCGTGTGCGCCGGGATCACCCCGTTCAATTTCCCGATCATGTGCCCGCTCTGGATGGTGCCGGTGGCCCTGGCGTGCGGGAACACCTTCGTGCTGAAGCCGTCTGAAAAAGATCCGTCGGCCAGCATGCTGATGGCAGAGCTGCTGACGGAAGCCGGGCTCCCGGATGGCGTGCTCAACGTCGTGCACGGCGACAAGGAGGCGGTCGACGCCATCCTGGGTCACCCCGATATCGCGGCCGTGTCCTTTGTTGGTTCCACCCCGGTCGCGCGACACGTCTACGAGACGGCGTGCGCGACGGGCAAGCGGGTCCAGGCGCTGGGCGGGGCCAAGAACCACGCGGTCGTGCTGCCTGACGCCGACCTCGACGCGGCCGCCGACGCGCTCATCGGAGCCGCCTATGGGTCCGCCGGCGAGCGCTGCATGGCGATCTCGGCCGTGGTGGCGGTGGGCGAGGCCGGCGACGCGATCGTGTCGCGGCTGGCGGCGCGGGCGCGGACCCTGGACGTCGGTCCCGGCCATCGCGATGGCGTCGAGATGGGGCCCCTGATCACGGCGGACCATGCGGAGCGCGTCTCCGGGTACATCGCAGCCGGCGCACGCGAAGGCGCGTCGGTCGTGCTCGACGGCCGCGGGCTGGCTGTCGACGGACACGAGGGCGGCCACTTCGTGGGCCCCACGCTGTTCGACCACGTGCGCCGCGACATGTCGATCTATCGCGACGAAATCTTCGGACCGGTGCTGGTGGTCGTACGCGCCGAGACCGAGGATGAAGCGATTAACATCGTCAACGACAGCCCGTACGGCAACGGCACGGCCATCTTCACCCGGTCGGGCGCGGCCGCGCGGCGGTTCGCGAACCAGGTTCAGGTTGGCATGGTCGGCGTCAACGTACCCATCCCGGTGCCGATGGCGTTCTTCTCGTTCGGTGGCTGGAAAGGCTCGCTGTTTGGCGACCTCCATGTCCACGGCCCGGACGGCGTCCGGTTCTATACGCGCACCAAGGTGATCACCGCGCGTTGGCCCGAACAGCGAGACGCCGTGAGCCTCAGCATGCCGACGATGAAGTAGGCTGAGTGGCTCTGGACCGCGTCCGAGCGGAACGGGAGGACAGACAACCCAATGGCTGACACACCCGCAGAGAACCGATGGATGCCGCTGGTCGGCGGCACCATGCTGAACCTCGTCCTGGGCACCTTCTACTCGTGGAGCGTGTTCGTCCTCCCGCTCGAGCAGGAATTCGGCTGGGTACGCCAGCAGACGTCGTGGGTGTTCAGCATCGGCATCCTGACCATGGCGGTCACGTTCGTCATCGCCGGCCGGCTCCACGCCATCGTCGGGTTCCGGCCGCTGGCGGCCGTCGGCGGGGTGCTGTTCAGCCTCGGCTTTTTTCTCTCCAGCTACACGTCGTCGTTGACGGTGCTGTATCTCACCTACGGTCTACTCGCCGGCGCCGGCAACGGTATCGGCTATTCGATCGCCACGCCGGTCGTCACGAAGTGGTTCCCTGACAAGCGCGGCCTGGCCATCGGCATCGCGGTCGGGGGCTACGGCGCCGGCTCCGGGGTCTTTGGACCGATCGCGGCCGAACTCCTGATCCCCAGCGTGGGCTGGGAGTCGACCTTCCGCATCTACGGCGCGGTGTTCCTGGTGCTTTCACTCGTGGGCGCCTGGCTGCTCAAGCCGGCGCCCGACGGCTACGCGCCGGCCGGCTGGGACCCAACCCAGATCAAGGCGGCCGTGGCTCGAGTCGGTGGCGAGACGACACCGACTGAGATGCTGCGCGGCAGTTCGTTCTATTTCCTGTTCCTCGCCTTCTTCTTCGGTGCGATCGCGGGCCTGGGTCTCATCAGTCAGCTCGTGCCGTTCGGCATCGAGGCCGGTATCGGCAGCGTGGCCCTCATCGGTCTGGTCGTGGGGGCGATCGGCAACACCACCGGACGGGTCCTCTCGGGAGCCATGTCCGACAACCTCGGCCGCCTGAACGTGCTGAAACTGATGGTGGTGGTCTCGGCCATCGCCATGCCCGCGCTCTACATGTTCGGGTCGAGCGTGCTCTTCTTCGTCGTCGGCGTGTTTGCCGTCTACTACTGCTATGGCACGCTGCTCGCGGTGTTCGCCGCCACCTCGGCCGACTTCTACGGCACAAAACACTTCGGGGTGAACTACGGCCTGTTGTTCCTCGCCTGGGGCATCGCGGCCGTCGCCGGGTCGCAGCTGGCCGGGTTCGTGTACGACACGTTCGGCAACTATCAGTACGCGTTCTTCGGCGCGGCGGTGCTCTCCGTCGTGTCCCTGCTCTGTCTCCTCGCCGCCAAGAACCCAACGGCGGCGACGACCGCCTAGGCCCTAGCCATGTCTGCGCTCATCCGCCTCGTCGGCAATCTCGGAGAAACCCTGTCGCGGTTCACCCAGCGGTGGGTCCCCGATTCGTGGGTCGTGTGCATGATGCTGACGGTGCTGGCGATTCTGCTCGCCATCGTGGGCGCCGGCGCCGGCCTCAACGAGACGGTGCTCGCGTGGGGCGGCGGGATGTGGTCGCTGCTCGAACTGGCGATGCAGTTCACCATCGCCATGATCGCCGCCCACGCCTGCGTCTCGTCGCGGCCGGCCTACCGGTTCCTCGACTGGCTGGCCAGTCGACCGGATGTCGCCAAGCCGGTGCAGGCGGTGGTCCTGCTTGGCGCGTACTCGATGGTCATCGCGTACTTCAACTGGGCCGCCAGCGTGATCGCGTCCGCGTTGTTCGTACCGTTCGTGGCCAGACGGAATCCCAAGGCTGACATCCGACTCTTGATCGCCGCCGCCTACCTGGGCATCGGCACCGTCTGGCACGGCGGTCTGTCTGGCTCGGCCCCCCTCATCCTGGCCACACCCGGGAATCCGATCACGACCCCACCGCCAGGCACCGAACCGTTGCTCGATCGGATCCTGCCGGTCACGGAAACGCTGTTCAACTCGTTCAACCTCATCTATCTCACGGTGATCGCCGCCGTCGCGCTGGTCATGGTGGCCATCCTGCATCCGCGACAGAACGCGCGCACGCTGACCGAGGACGAGCTGAACGCCATCATGCCCTCCCTGGAGGACGAAGCCACGCCCACGACGCCAGCGGCTCAGCTGGAATCGTACCGTGGCTGGATCTTCCTGGCCGCTGTCCTGATTGGCTACCCCCTGGGGCACTCGATCATGACCCGCGGGTTCGGGGCCAGTTGGACCATCAACGCCTACAACGCCGTGTTCCTCATCGGCGCCATGCTGCTGCAGGGCACCCCGGCCAACCTGGTGAAGGCGTTCAGCAACGGCGCCCGCACGGCGTCAGGCGTCATCCTGCAGTTTCCGTTCTATGCCGGCATCTTCGGGGTGATCAACGGCACCGGACTCGGCGACTGGTTGGGCTCGCTGTTCGTCCAGGTGGCCACGACCGAGACCTTCCCCGTGATCGTCTACCTCTACTCGGGCATGGTGAATGTGTTCGTTCCGTCGGGAGGCTCGAAGTGGCTGATCGAGGCGCCCTATCTGCTCCCGGCCGCGCGAGAGTTGGGGGTCTCGGCGACAACCACCGTCCTCGCGTACGCGTACGGCGACTCCACCAGCAACCTCATCCAGCCGTTCTGGGCCATCCCGATTCTGACCGTCACCCGCATGAAGTTCGGAGATGTCCTCGGCTACACCGGCATCATCGCGTTGGTACTGTTTGTCGTGACCGTGATCGCGATGTTTCTCATTCCGCCGATGTTGTGACGACCGAGCGTCAGGGCACACGCGACGAGAGATCGCGATCGACCGCCCTTACTCGAACCCGCACGGAGGAGAGGAGTGGCCCGCGCTCCGCGCCGAGTCACGCGAGTCGATCGTAGGCGATCGGGTCATTCCGCACCCCGCTGCCGCGTGCGCAACGCCACCTGAAACCGGACCGCCGGCTCCAAGGCGAAGAGCACGACGTCCCGCACATCGGTTCGGACGAGCGGCTCGCCGTCGCGGCAGAGTTCCGTCTCGACCGGCACCTCCCCTGACGGCGTGCGCCGAAGCGAGAACAGGCAGTCGACCTCACGCAACCGACACGGGCGGAATCCTGGCGGTAGATAGTCCTCGACGCCATCCAGGAGGCGGGCGTCGGTGGCGCACAGGCCGACGCGCACGCCATACCGCACAATGGCAAGACGCGCGGGCCACTCGAGCCGGTCGAGTGCCGCCATGTCACGCCGCGGCCGTCTCAAGGTCTGGACCGCCACCTGTGGGGCCTCCTTGGCGCGACCTACGGAAGGGAACTTTCCCGGGTGTCTTGCGCCCGCGCCCCACGAAGAATTCCTTCGAGACCACGGTTCCCCTCGTGGCAGGCGAACTCGTAGAGTGGGGCGTCGGAGCGTCGCATCGGCACCACCGCGGTGAACGTGTCGATAAACGTCGTGGGGTCGTCGACGGTGAACTCATACAGGAGCGTCTCGTCGTCGACGCGCGTGAGGCGCTCGACGAGTCGCAGCGTGTCGCCGGACCCGAGCGCGACGCCGAGGCTGTTGAAGCTGCCGATCTTGTGCGTGAAGTTGGTGCTTTCGATGATGAGGGTGTCGCCGTCCCAGTGTCCCTTGGAATCGCCCAGCCACTGGCGCACCGTATCGGGCAGCCGCGGGCCGTCATGAAGCGGGACGATTCGCGCCTCGTGGACCATCTCGGTGAACAGTACGACGTGGTCCTGAGTCTGGAACACCATCAGGTTGTTGTTGTAGGCGCTGGGGGTAATCGGAGGACCGGTGCTGAAACCGCTCAGGCATCGGTCGCTGACACCGAGATCCTCCGGCCCCTGCGCGGATGCATTGCGAGACTGTCTCAGACGAACCGGCCGCCCCGCACCCTGCGCCTCCTGTCGGGCGCGGGCCTCCGAAGTCATAGGGGGAATGCGGCCGTCTGGGGGATGGACGATGAGCGACGTGCGGCGGTCACGCGTCAACTCCGTGCCGTTATCGAGCCACCACGCGGCGTGCACACTGCTCGGGGCCAACGGGTTCCGGGTGCGACGTTCAAGGGTCTGCGCCTCATACGCGGTCGCCTCTTCGGCGGTCCAGATCGGTGTGTCGGCCAACTCGCGTGAGCGCTGGAACGGGGTCATCGTGCGAAAGTCCCAGAGGCCCCCGAGATACGGTGCCCCCCACGCCGTCCGCGGCGACGCCGCCGCGTTCTGCCCCAATGCGGTGGTCGGTATCCACATCGCGCACAGCCACACGCTCGTCACAAGACCCAAGGTTCGTCGCATCGTGTGCTTCTCGTTGTCTCTCGGTCTCACTCGCTCGGCCGGGCATTGCGCCCGGCCCTACTCGTAGCGGTTCACGGGAGACGGTCCATAGGACAACCACGTTCGCGTGTTGGGCACCTGGCCCACGCCTGGTTTCGACCAATCACAGACGCCGCCGGGGAACATGGCTTCCAACCGTCGCATCTCCTCGGCGGTCAAGGTCATCGCGTAGTCGGCTGGGTCGATCGGCTTCAACTGACACTTCAACACATCACTGGTCAGCGGTCCCCCCGCCACGATTCGCGCTCCCGCACGTGGTGGGAAAAGCTCGTTGCACCGGCCCTTCGTGTTGTCGAAGATCGCCTGCCGGTCGAAGACGGCCGGTTCGATGATCTCCAGACCGTCGTCGCTCCAGCAGGAATCTTGTAAGCCAGCCGGTTTCGCTCGGACCATCTGCTCCACCCCGGCGGGGCCCTCGTCGAGGGCCATGGCCACCAGCCACTCGTCCATCAGCGCCAGGTTCTCGTCGGCTCGCGACAGGGGAGCCATGCGACGCTGAATCACGTAGTTGTCGGCGTGCCCGTTGTCGCGGATCAACCGCTCGCGCATGACGAACGAGTAGTAGCTGGCGTGGAAGTTCGCCACGTGGTCGAGATAGTTCCGCTCATCGATGATCGGGGTCGTGGCCAGGCCCCCGCCGCCGCTGGTGATGCGTCCCGTCTCGTACGCAATTCGGATGGCGTCGGCGTCCCCCTCGGCTCGCTCCGGGCGCCAGCGGAAGTCGATGTCCCACCCGCCGGCCTGCTCGTTGAGGTCGAGGAACAGTGACGTCTCGATGAGCCCGGCGTTGAGCGCCTCGAGTCCGTATTGCACCCCCACGTTGTCCTGAGGATTGCGCCCGAACGGCTGAATCGACGACGGCTCGATCGCCTCGTAGGGACGGGTACCGAACACGTTACGCATGCCGTCGTAGATGGAGCAGCGGACACCGTCCGGATTGTCCACCGGGTGATACCGCACCTCGGCCGGTATCGGGCCCGGGCAATCGTCCGGCCCAATGCGGTTCGGCCGTGGTCCCAACGAGCGGTCACAGACCTCCCAGGCGGCCCACCCGCCGATGGCGTTCTTCACCTCATCCGGCAGCGGCGGGTCCTGGGCGTTGAGAAACCGCCGGAGCGGCAACCGACATTCGGCCGTATCGATGAAATACGAGATCGCGTCGGGAAACGTCAGCGTCGGCAGAATGCCGTCGAGGATTCCCGGGTAGGCGCCGGCAATCAGCAACTGCTGCATGGCTCCACCGGAGCCGCCCCAGCCGATCGTATGCAACGGGGGCCCGTACACCTCGGCGAACCGCTCTTTGACCATCATGGTCGTCTCGGCCGACAGCACGTCGTTGCATCCGCCCTGGGCGTTGACATTCAACGTCGACGACGCCACCCCGTAGCCCAGCGAGAGCATGTTGTCGCGCAACACGCCCCCGGTACTGGTGCCCTGGAAGAAGCCGGCCTCGCATCCGCCGCCGTAGGTGTAGACCAGTCGACCGTTCCACCCAGGCGACGACGCCCACGGGGTCGGAGCCGGCGCGTCCGGGTCGACCAGCGCCGCGGTCTGGTAAATGGCGCGATTGATGGTGCCGGTCTCTAGGCGCACGACATAGGGGACCGTGTGCCCTTCCGTCGTCGTGGTGTCGCTCAGATCCGCCGGCGTGGTCCCGTCGGCGGGCCAGGGCGCGAAGCGCGCCTCGTCGCCGGTCGTACGGTAGAGGACGTCGACGCGCGTCTCGAGCGCGCAGTCCTGTTGGGATGTGCCCTCCAGGAAATCGCCATTGCCGATCGCGAACCGCCGAGCCTCGCCGGAGTCTCCGGGGGCCAGCTCGCCGAGACAGAAATAGGGGTCGAGATGCTCGCCGGAGAAAATCGGCCCGGTAATCGGATAGTTGGTCAGGGTCAGCGCGGCCTCGGCCGAGCCGAGCCGTACGTGCAGGTCGTTCCCGCCCTCCCCGAGCCCCGTCACCAGGCCGAGGAGCACACGCTGCGGTCTCCGCAAACGATCGGGCGGCAACTCCTGAAACACCTCGGTGACGTCGCGTCCGTCGAGCCGAACCAGCGCGTCGCTCGGGTCGACGCCCTCTGGCAGGAGGACCCGAACCAGCGCGTCGCCACCACTCACAAGGTGAGCCGGTGTCGGCACGGTGGACACATCGAGGGTCGCCGGGACAACACCTTGGTCGACGCATCCGCCGACCACCAACACGAGCGCCGCACACACGACGCCCGGCAGTCCGCGAGCTTGAGCCATCCCACGTTCCACATGTCCCCCTAGTCGCAGGACGGCGACAGGTGCGTGATCGAGGTGAGATTCAGTAGAGGATGTGGTGCGGCTGGATTGAGCAGCCCCTTGACCCACACTTTGTGGCCCTCGTGAGTCGCGACACCGAACTCTTCAAGCGTGCCGACCAATTTGAGGGTCTCGGCGCCCAGGGGTGCGTCGGGTGGCGGTTGGTCCGGCACCCGCTCATCAATCGCTGTTGGCTCGATGGCGCGGGTCAGGAGGACGCCGTCACGACCGTCCATCTCGACGCATCCGACCGTCATGACGACCGGCATCGTCTGAGCCGTGAGGGCAGGGAGGCCGCCCGCCGGCACCAGGATGGCGAGAACGGGCATGAGGGCCCGCGCAGTGATCGGCATGTTCGGCATGATGGCCCTACTGCGGCGTGGTCACACCAGGGACGTTCTTGGTCCACCAGGCGTTGCCGAAGTTGGTGAAGGGTCCCCCGTCGATCGAGATGCGGGCCTCAACGCGGTAGTTCACCGGTGACACCAGCCGTGTCGTCATCCGAAGCTGCACCTGCTGGCCGTTCACCTCGAACAGCGGGGTCTCGTAGTGCACGGTGTAGAAGCCGCCGAGGTCGCCGCCGACGCGGCCGGCCTTGAACACCTCGAAGCCGCGGCTGTCGACTTCGTACCGGCTGAACGCCTTCTGCTCGGCGAGGTAGATGATGCGCGAATCGGCCGTGAAGTCACCGTCCGGTCCCCGGGCCACGATGCGGCTCGTGTAGTAGCGCCCGTCTTGACCGGGCTCGAAGACCTCCGTGCCCTCGATCATGCCGCCGGACCCGAGCGGACTCTCGGGGACGCGCCACTCGAACTCCCAGGTGCCTGGGAAATAGGCGTCGTAGTCGAAAAGGGGGATCTCGTCGCCGCTTTCGGTTGGACGACCGCGGTCTGGGATCTGGCCTTCCGGGCGCTGCGGGGCCGGTTGACTCAACGCCGTGCCCGGCGCGAGGAGGGCTCCCAGCAAGACCCAGGTCGCAACACGCCACATCCGACCAGGTATCACACGGTCCTCCAGGCGGGCTTGATGGCCCGGGGTATGACGGCGGCCGAGGGGGCGGGCCTAGCTGCCACTATTCGTCGTTGGTGACCGGCTGCTTGGTCAGATCCTGGCTTTCGACCGTATACACCGTGAACGCCTGATACATCTCGTCCCAGCTCTGTTGTCCCCAGTAGACCTCCAGATGTGGTCCGGGATTCCACCGATTACCGAGTGAGTTGTCGTAGACCCCGATGCCGCTGATCTTGCTGCCGGCCGGCAGATGGAGTGGCTCGGCCAACTCGTAGTGGATCTGCCAGTTGAAATCGAACTTTGGCACGTCGAGAATCGTCTCCTCGCGGCCATCCGGATAGGTCACCACCCACCGCAAGCTCTTGCCTCGCAGGTGCATGTGCGGCGACAGACCGTAGAGCGTAATCGGCTCGGTGATCGGCGTGATTCCGGTGATCTTCCAATCATCCTCATAGGGCGGGATGTTCGGAATCCGACCGCGTCGGACCCGACCGGTCTCAGGATCCGTCGTCGGCTTCACTTCTTCGCCCTGCACGATATAGATATCGCTGCCGAACGGATCGGTCGGAAACGCGTTGCCGGCCTGGCGTGTCAGCACCTCATGAGTGACCGGCTCCGTATTGAACCAGATGCCCAGCTTGCTACGTTCGGTGGCCTCCACCCCGATCGGGTTGTAGTGCATCGTCCAGCGGACCCACTTGTCGGCGGCCAACCGCTTGCCGGTACCGGGGCGGTGCCGTTCGACGCCTCGACCCGGGACATAGGACAGCAACTTGCTCGAGCCGGGCAGGTTCACTTCGTTGAAGACACGCTGCGCCACCCGACCCGTGTCCTCACCCTCGCCGGCCTCGTCGTTCTCTTCGGGGGCCGGCCGTCTCGGCAACGGCGCGCGCAAGAGCGAGTTCCCCTCGAGGTCGTGCAGTATGCCGTCGATGACCTGCGTGCCCCATGGCAGATCCACGGTGTAGGCCCCAGAGTGGTGAACCACCCGGTAGTCGCTCGGGCGCAACTCAAGCACCTCGGCGAACCGATCCTCGTCCCACGGCATCGCGGAATAGAAGTCGATGTAGTCTTCTTCGCCCTCGGCCGCAATGGTGTACTCGACCGGCAGGTCAAAGACGTAGTCCGGCTCGCCCCCCTCGTAGGTCCATCCTTCGGGGAAATCCGGCTTCACCGGCATGTCGGCATCGTTCCCCTTCGGGGCCCCGGCGTCGACCCACGCCGCGATCGTGTCGATATCGGCCTGGGCCAGATAGCGCTCGTTCTGGAACTCAAGGCTGTTCTTCGGATCGGCCGGCCACGGCGGCATCTCTCTCGCCACGACCATGTCTTTGATGGAACGCGCCCAGGGACGAGCGTCGGTGTACTCGAAAAGCGACATCGGCGCGATGTTGTTCGGCCGATGGCAGGTCACGCAGTTGTCATACAGGATCGGCGCGACATCCTTGGCGAACGTCGGAGCCCCTTCCTCCTGCCCCGCGAGCGCGGTTCCTCCCGAGAGCACCAACGTCGCCGCCAACAGAGAGGTGAATATTCTCATGACCCAGGTCCTCGTCGAGAAGAGGCGAACTGCCCCGAAGGCCCCACTCTACGGCGGGGTCAGCAGCGTGTCAATTGCCCCCCAGGCCCCGCACGGTTGCCTACTTGTCTTGCGCGTCCAGAATGGCCTCGATCTGGTCCATGACCCGGTCCATTCGGGCGATAAGCGCATCGTAAGGCGCGTCGGTGGCGAGGTCGATCCCGTACTCCTGAAGCAGCTCGTAGGCGTGGCGTGAGCCGCCGGCGGAGAGCACCGCGAGATAGTCGTCGCGCGCTTGCGTGTCTCCGCTGAGGAACCGTTCGGCGAACATCGTGCCACCGGCGATCGAGGTGGCGTACTGGAACACGTAGAAGTTGCGATAGAAGTGCGGAATGAACGACCACTCGACCGCATAGGCCGTGTCGATGGTGAGCACGTCCTGGTCCGCACCGTGGTACTGCCGTAGCAGCCCCTCATACACCTCGCTCATCTTCTGCCCCGACAACGCCTCGCCCGCTTCGACCATCTCGTGAATCTTCAACTCGAACTCGGCGAACATCACCTGTCGGAAGAAGGTTCCGCGCGCAGCCTCGAGGGCCGTGCCGAGATAGAACAGACGCTCGTCGTCCGTGATGTCCTGACCCAGCATGTACTCCTGCAGCAACACCTCGTTGGTGGTCGAGGCGATCTCGGCCGTGAACGTCGCGTAACTCGACGTCTCGAACGGGTTGTGCTCGGTGGACAACATCGTGTGGATGGCGTGTCCCCACTCGTGGGTGAAGGTCGACACATCGTTGAATTGGCCGTTGTGGTTCAACAGCAGGAAGGGATGGAGGTCGTACACGCTGCCATACATATAGGCCCCGGGGGCCTTGCCGGTCTGCGGATAGACATGCATCCAGTTACCGGCGAACCCCTCGCCGAGCAGGTCCAGATAGTGCGGACCCAGCGGCGCGGCAGAGGCGAGAGTCAGCGCCTTGGACTCATCGATGTCAAAGGTCCGATCGGAGGCGACCAAGGGCGGATAGATGTCGTAGTAGTGCAGGTCCGCCAGCCCGAGCATCCGTTGCCGAATCTTGAAGTAGCGATGCAGCGAGGGCAGGTGGCGATGGGCGGCCTCGACCAGGGTGTAATACACCGCGGTCGGGATGTTGGGGCCAGACAAGGCGGCGTCGAGGGCGCTGTCATATTTTCGCACCTTCGCCTGGAACACGTGCGCTTTGACCTGAGTGTCGAGCGTCTGCCCGATCGACGTCTCGTAACCCTTCCAGGCACCCCAAAACGTGTCGAACACGAGTTTCCGGTCCTCGCGGTTATCGGACGCCCGGTGCAACGAATACGCGGCCTGGTCCAGTGTGATCTCTTCGCCGGTCGACAACGTGACCTTCGGAAACGGCAGGTCCGAGCTGGTCAGCATGGCGTAGATCCGCTCTGCTCCCTGCACCACCGGAGCGGTCGCGGCAATCACCTGTTCCGCTTCGTCCGACAACGTATGCGGCTCTTGTCGCAAGATGTTCCGGATGTTGAAGGCGTGTTTGGCCAGACCCTGATCCTCCGCGAGATACCCCTGGATGGTCTCTGACCCGACGCTCAGCAGCTCGGGAGACAGAAAGGCCACCGCCTCGCCGAATTCAGACAACAGCGCCGCGGCGAGCCCCCGACGTTCCTGATCCTCGGACACGCGGCGGTCTTCATCGGCCTTCAGAAACGCAAATACGTAGAGCCGCGACAGCTCCTTCTCCGTCCCGCTGATGGCGTCGAACGCCTCCCGAAGCGTCACGGCGCTCTCGCCCAGTGTCCCGCGGTAGGCGGCGAGCCCCTCGACCCGCGTCGCCAGCTGTCCCCTCGCGGTGTCCCAGGCTTCCAACGTCGGATAGATCTCGCTGAGGTCCCACTCGATCTGGTCCGGCTGATCGGGGGCGGCATTCTGGGCCGTGGCAGTCACTGTCGTCGTCATGATGGTCACTGTGGTCAAGATGGCCACGCACGTGGCGGTCGCGGCGGGCGACGCGGTCCAGGCCTCGTGCGACATCATCGATTCGCGTCCCGTACGAGCTGTCTCAGTACGTACTGAAGAATGCCACCGTGGCGGTAGTAGATGATCTCATCGGGCGTGTCGATGCGCACTCTCGCGGTGAACTCCGTCACCGCGCCATCAGGCGCCACGGCCCGCACTGCGGCGCTCCCGCGTGGCTCCAGACCGTCCGACACGCCGGTGATGTCGAACGTCTCACGACCGGTCAACTGGAGCGACTCGGCGCTGGCTCCGTCGGTGAACTCCAACGGCAGGACGCCCATGAAGACCAAGTTGCTGCGATGAATCCGCTCGAAGCTCGCCGCGATGACCGCGCGGATACCAAGCAGCATGGTGCCCTTGGCCGCCCAGTCCCGGGAGGATCCCGACCCGTACTCCGTGCCGGCCAGAATGACCAGGGGAACATCGGCCGCCTTGTAGCGCATCGCGGCGGCGTAGATGCTCATCTGCTCGTCATCCGGCTGATACCGGGTCCAGCCACCCTCGGTGCCCGGCGCGAGCTGATTGCGAAGCCGGATGTTCGCGAACGTGCCACGCATCATCACTTCATGATTGCCGCGGCGGCTGCCGAACGAATTAAAGTCCTTCGGATCGACCCCGCATGACACCAGATACGTGCCGGCCGGGCCATCCACGGGAATCGTGCCCGCCGGCGAAATGTGATCGGTCGTCACGCTGTCGCCGAGCCTCGCCAGCACGCGGGCACCGAGCACGTTCGTCGGCGCCTCTGGTTCCGGCGTCAGGTTCTCGAAGAACGGCGGGTTTCGCACGTAGGTCGACGCGTCGTCCCACTCGAACCGCTGTCCGCCCGGGGCCGACAACCCCCGCCACCGTTCATCACCATCAAACACCCCAGCGTATTTCGACGTGAACTGTTCGGTCCGCACGGCCGCCGCCATGACCGTCTGCACCTCGTCGCCCGACGGCCACACGTCCCGCAGGTAGACATCCGCGCCGTCGCGGTCCTGGCCAAGCGGCTCCGTCGTCAGGTCGGCCGTCATCCGACCGGCCAGCGCATACGCCACCACCAGCGGCGGCGACGCCAGATAATTGGCCCGCACCTGCGGCTGCACGCGCCCCTCGAAGTTCCGGTTGCCACTGAGCACCGAGGTCACGACCAGGTCGCGTGACTTCACCTCGGCCGAGACGTCGTCCGGCAATGGTCCGCTGTTGCCGATGCAGGTCGTGCACCCGTAGCCGACCAGCTTGAATCCGAGTTCGGCGAGCGGCGCCATCAACCCGGCCGCTTCGAGATACTCCGTGACGACCAGCGACCCGGGTGCCAACGTCGTCTTGACCCACGGCTTCGGCACCAGGCCGCGCGCCGCCGCCTTTTGAGCCAACAACCCCGCCGCGATCATCACGCTGGGATTCGACGTGTTCGTACAGCTCGTGATGGCCGCGATAACGACGGCGCCATGGTCGAGACCGGCCCCGTTTCCGTTCGCGGAACCGACCGGCCGCGGACGCCCGGCCAGCAGGCCGTCCAGCGCGGCGGCAAAGGCGGTCTTGGCCTGGCCCAGTGGGACCCGATCCTGCGGGCGCTTGGGGCCGGCGATACTTGGCTCGACGGACGCCAGGTCGAATTCCACCACCGTGGCGTAGACCGGCTCCTGGGCGCCCGTGCCGAACAGGCCTTGGGCCTTGGCATACGCCTCGACGAGCGCCACCTGCCGCGCGTCGCGGCCGGTCAACGTCAGGTAGTCGAGCGTCTTCTGGTCAATCGGACAGATGGCGACCGTGGAGCCATACTCGGGCGACATGTTGCCCAGCGTCGCGCGGTCAGCCAGGGAGAGGGAGGCCAGCCCTGGCCCGAAGAACTCCACGAACTTGCCGACCACGCCGTGCTGACGGAGTCGCTCCGTAATCGTCAGCACGAGGTCCGTGGCGGTCGTCCCCTCCGGGAGTCGACCGCTCAACTTGAAGCCGATCACCTCTGGGATGAGCATCGAGATCGGCTGACCGAGCATGGCGGCCTCGGCCTCGATGCCGCCCACACCCCACCCGACGACCCCCAGCCCGTTCACCATCGTCGTGTGGGAATCGGTGCCAACGAGGGTGTCTGGATAGGCCAACGCGTCGTCGCCGGTCCCGTCGAGGCAGACGACCCGGGCGAGATACTCGAGGTTGACCTGATGGACGATGCCGGTGTCCGGTGGCACGACCCGGAAATTGTCGAACGCCTGTTGTCCCCACTTCAGGAACGCATATCGCTCTTTGTTGCGCGAGAACTCGAGCTGCGCATTCAGATCGAAACTATTGGTCTCGCGAAAGTGGTCGACCTGCACCGAGTGGTCGATAACCAGTTCGGCCGGCTGCAGTGGATTGATCTGATCGGGATTCCCGCCGAGCCGGACGACGCCGTCGCGCATCGCCGCCAGATCCACGACGGCCGGCACCCCGGTGAAATCCTGGAGCAGCACCCGCGCCGGCATGAAAGCGATTTCCTTCGTGTCGCCGGCCGTTGGGTCCCAGGCCGCCAAGGCCTGGATGTCGTCGGCCGTCACGCTCCGGCCATCCTCCCGGCGGAGCAGATTCTCCAGCAGGATCTTCAGCGAGTACGACAGCCGGGCCACCGCAGGGAATCCGGCGTGCTCGAGCGTTTCAAGGCTGTGAAACGCGACCCTCGTGTCGCCGACCGACAAGGACGTGCGAGTG
>CAUZAY010000014.1:0-27242 GCA_963577695.1 Vicinamibacteria bacterium
GGAGTCAGCATTGCCGAGAAGCAAGAGTTTCCCCTGGCGGCCGGGGCCGACCGTGTGCTGTGTTACGGGCGCGACCGAGACAGCTATCGAGCATTCAAGAAGCAGGCGCGGGCCGCGGCCGCCGAGTTGGGTCACCCGGAGGGTGTTGATGTCGCCATCGACATGGTTCAGGGGGGCCTGTTTGAGGCGCTCGTATCCTCGATCCGTCCGCTTGGCAAGATCTGCCTCGTCGGTTTCACGGCCGGGCAGCAGCCGATCCGTCCGGGACTACTACTCATCAAGCAAGCGGTGGTGATCGGCAGCATCTGGGCCGGATGGGCGGAGGCCAACCCGGACGGTCACCAGCGCAATGTGGCCGAGATTCTCGATTTCCTGGCGAACGGGGCGATTCAGCCGCGGGCTGATCGCATTGTCCCGGTCGACCGGTTCATCGATGCATTCGAACTCTTCGAGCGGAACCAAGGTCGCGGCAACACGGTGGTCTCCTTCATGAATGAGTAGTGCACGGGCGGTCTTGTCGGGGTGATGCCGCGCGACGACGCCATCCGCCGTCGCGGTTGGCGTTGAACCGGGGGCCTGGCCGCGCTAAGCTGGGTGTCTCGTCTCAGTGTGTGTCAGGGTTCGCCGCGCGGTGGGGGGCCGGTGACCGGTCCGTTGCGTGGCAGTCTCGAGGAATCGTGATGCGTACCAACTGCGAACTGGCGTTCGGATGTGGGCTGCTCCTGCTGGTGACGGCCGCCGGGGTCTCGGCGGCTCAGTCAGACAACGCGGTGGTTGCGGCCGCCAAGGCTCAGGATCACGCCGCGGTCACGGCGCTGGTCGCCGCGCAGCGGGACGTCAATGCGTCGCAGCCCGATGGCGCGACGGCGTTGCACTGGGCGAGCTACTGGGATGCGCTGGACACCGCGCAGGTGCTGCTCGAGGCTGGGGCCGAAGTGAATGCGGCGAACGACTATGGCGTCACCCCGCTGGCGCTGGCCTGCGACAACGCGTCGGCGGCGATGGTGACACGCCTCCTGCAGGGCGGAGCGGATCCGAATGCCGTCCGCTCGACGGGGGAGACGCCCGTGATGACCTGCGCGAGGACCGGGAGCCTGGCGGCGGTTGAGGCGTTGTTGACCGCCGGTGCCGAACCAGGCGGCACGGAATCGTTGCGGGGCCAGACCGCCTTGATGTGGGCGGCGGGGGAAGGGCATGCCGACGTGGCGGGCCTCCTCGTGGCGCGCGGTGCCAACGTGCGGATCCGAACGACCGGAGGGTATACGGCGCTGCTGATCGCGGCGCGCGAAGATGAGCGCGATCTCGCCCGGCTGTTGCTCGATGCCGGCGCGGATGTGAACGCCACCGCGCCGGACGGCACCACGGCGCTGCTGGTGGCGACCGTGCGCGGCCACGCCGACCTGGCCATTCTGTTGCTCGAGCGAGGCGCGAATCCCAACTCCGCCGAGACGGGCTACACCGCGCTGCACTGGGCGGCTGGGTCCTGGCATACGGAGCTGACCGGGCGATTGCGCGGTATCGAGACCGGTCGCGACGATGAGTGGCGGTCCATGAACGAGGTCCGCGTCGGCAAAGTGCGGCTGGTGGAGGCGTTGCTGGCGCATGGTGCCGATCCGCAGGCACGGCTCGTCAAGGCTCCGCCGCAGTTCGGGTATGCGAGCGGTCGATTTCGCGTGAGCCTCATCGGCGCGACGCCGTTTCTGCTGGCGGCGATGGATGGAAACCTGGACGTGATGCGCGCCCTGGCCGTGGGCGGCGTCGATCCAGCGATCGGGACGGAAGAGCAGACGACGCCGGTGATGGTGGCGGCCGGTCTCGGGCAGGTGCCGGCCGAAACGCGGGTCCAGGAGCGAGATTCTCTAGCCGCGGTCCGACTGACGCTGGAACTAGGGGCCGACGTCAACGGTGTGAATCAGATTGGGCGCACGGCGCTGCATGGCGCCGCGCACATTCGATCGGATGCCATCGTGCAATTGCTCGTCGACCACGGCGCCCAGATCAACGTCGCCGACGAGCGGGGGATTACACCGCTGATGATCGCGGAGGGCGGAGGTCACATTCTGCTGCCTGGCCTTGGCGGAGGCACCACGGCGGATTTGCTCCGGGCCCTGGGCGGCAGCGAGACGGCGCCGGCGA
Source organism: Vicinamibacteria bacterium (assembly GCA_963577695.1). GTDB lineage: Bacteria > Acidobacteriota > Vicinamibacteria > Vicinamibacterales > UBA8438 > UBA8438. The sequence continues at coordinate 2,137 of CAUZAY010000014.1, forward strand.
ACTCTACGGAACTCTACAGCCAGGGAGCCATCAGATAATCGTGAGGCACCCACTCAAGCCGGCAGAGACGGTGGGGCGGCGACTGAGCGTGATGCGCTGTTTCGCGTTCGGATTGTTCCTCTCGGCCGTCCCAACCGTCGCCACCGCGCAGCAACCGCCGACGGACGCCGCCACCTATCGAGTCGTGCTCGATCGTTACTGCGTGGTCTGTCACAACGAGCGTCTGCAGCGAGGGACTCTGTCCCTGGACGGTTTGCGGGCCGACCAGGTCGGGGAACATGCGGACGTCTGGGAAAAGGTCCTGCAGAAGTTGCAGACGCAGTCGATGCCGCCTCCTGGTCGGCCACGTCCAGAGGCGGCTGAATACGGGCGATTTTCGTCCTGGCTGGCCACCGAGCTCGATCTGGCCGCGGCGGCCACGCCCAATCCTGGACGACCGACTATTCACCGGCTCAATCGACTCGAGTATACGAATGCTATTCGCGACCTGCTCGGTCTTGAGATCGACGGCGGGGCCCTGTTGCCCGGTGACGACCTCGCCTACGGATTTGACAACAACGCCGACATGCTGACGGTGGCGCCCGGGCTGCTGGAGCGTTACATGTCGGCGGCACGCAAGATTGCCCGTCTGGCGGTGGAAGACCCCTCAGTCGAACCGGACATCTCACGATACGCCATGTCCACGCTCGACGTGCAGGATGACCGCATGAGTGAAGACCTGCCCTTCGGGTCGAGGGGCGGGACCGCGATTCGCCATCACTTTCCCCTCGACGCGGAGTATGTCGTCAGCCTGAGCCTGGCGGGCAACACACGAGAGCCGCAGGAGATCGACGTCCGGCTCGATGGGGCCAGGCTGGCGCTGTTACCGGTGGGGCGCTGGCCGGCCGAGAGCGGGCGTGAGGTCGCGTCGAGGGAGGCAGACGGCACCCTGAGTGTCAGGTTCCCAGCGACGGCCGGCACACACGTGATCGGGGTCTCGTTCGTCAAGCGAACGTCCGTCGTCGAAGGCGTCGCTCCGGCCCGGTTGCCGGTGTGGACGTTCGGCACTGGTCGTGGATTTGTCGAGCGGATGGCGCTCGACAGCGTGGACATCGGGGGGCCGTACTCGCCGGACACCATCGGTGGTGAGGCGCGTGGAGCGCAGGACATCGACCCCCGGCCGCATGTGTTCAGTTGTCGACCGACGAGTCCGGCAGACGAAGGCCCTTGCGCCGACGAGATTCTTGGGACGTTGGCGCGACGCGCGTATCGGCGGCCGGTCTCGGACGACGATGTTCGGCTATTGCGTGAGTTTTTTGCCGTGGGCCGACGTGCCGGGAGCTTCGAGGCCGGCATCCAGCGCGCGCTCGAGATGATGTTGGTCGACCCGGAGTTCTTGTTCCGTCTCGAGCGCGACCCGGCGGGGACAGCGCCGGCCACGGCCTATCGCCTCAGCGATGTCGAGCTGGCCTCGCGACTGTCGTTCTTTCTCTGGAGCAGTATCCCGGATAACGAGCTGCTGGCGGTGGCCGAAGCGGGGCGTCTCGGCCAGCCTGACGTGCTTGAGGCGCAGGTACGCCGCATGCTCGCCGACGAACGGTCGACAGTGCTGATGTCGAGTTTTGGGGGACAATGGCTGCATCTGCGCCGGATGCGCACCGTGACCCCGGAGGTCAACGCGTTTCCCGGTTTCGACGACAACCTGCGCGACGCGCTGGTGCGTGAGACCCAATTGTTTCTTGAGGATCAGTTCCGCGACGATCGCAGCGTGGTCGACCTGCTCACCGCTGACTACACGTTCGTCAACGAGCGACTAGCACGACACTACGGCATCGAGGGGGTCTACGGTAGCCGATTCCGACGGGTGACCTGGACCGACGAGAAGCGCCGGGGCCTGTTGGGGCACGGGAGCATTCTGACCGTCACCTCCTTGGCGACTCGTACGTCTCCCGTTGTCAGAGGCAAGTGGGTGTTGGAGAACATTCTCGGCACCCCGCCGCCGCCGCCCCCCCCCGACGTGCCAGAGTTGCCAGACCGCGTCGAGAGCGGGGTGGTGCAGTCGATGCGGACCCGGATGGAGGCGCATCGCGCGAATCCGGTCTGCGCGAGCTGTCATTCCCGAATGGACCCGCTGGGGTTCGCGCTCGAGCATTTCGACGCGGTCGGGAAGTGGCGGGATACGGAGGCCCAGACCCCGATCGATGCGTCGGGCGTGTTGCCCGACGGGACCACCTTCGACGGGCTCCCGGCCCTGCGCGGCGTGTTGTTCGAGCGGCGTGACGAATTCGTGGCGACGGTCACCGACAAGCTGCTGACCTACGCGTTGGGCCGTGGCATCGAGTATTTCGATCGACCGGCGATCCGTGCGATTGTGCGCGAGGCGGAGCGTGACGACTACCGCTGGTCGTCGCTCATTCTCGCCCTGGTACGAAGCCAGCCGTTCCAGATGAGGAGATCGGACTCATGATCATCACCAAGAGGGCGCTACCCCGGCGCACAGTCCTGCGTGGTCTCGGGACCGCAATGGCGTTGCCGTTGCTGGACAGTATGGTGCCCGCATTCACGGCTCTGGCTCAGACCGAGGCACGACCGAAGCCTCGACTTGGCGTCGTGTATGTGCCACACGGGGCGGTCATGAACAACTGGACCCCCGCGACCCAAGGCGCCGGGTTCGAGTTCACCCCGATACTCCAGCCCCTATCTGCGTATCGTGACCACCTGACGGTGCTGTCCGGACTCGACCACGCGCCAGGGGCGCAGATGCCCGGCGACCCGGCCGGTGGCCACGGTCGCATTACGGGCGCGTTCTTGACGGGCGTCCACGCCAAACCGACCGAGGGCGCCGACTTCGAGGCGGGCCGGTCGATGGATCAGATTGCGGCCGCGACGTTGGGCCAGCACACCCAGCTGGGGTCGCTCGAAGTGGGTATCGGGTTGCCGGACTTCGCCGGCGCCTGCGACGCAGGATTCAGTTGCGCGTATATCAGCACGCTCAGTTGGAGCACACCCACCACGCCGCTCCCCATGGAGAGCAGCCCCCGCGCGGTCTTCGAACGGTTGTTCGGCGACGGCACCAGCACGGACCCGGCGGCTCGACAGGAGCGGATGACAAAGGACCGGAGCATCCTCGACGCCGTGACCGAGAAGTTGTCACGGCTGCAGGACGGCCTCGGCGCGTCGGATCGGGCCAAACTGACGGACTATCTGACGGCGGTCCGCGATATCGAGCGTCGCATCGCACGAGCCGAAGCGGAGGTGGACCGCGAGTTGCCGCTGGTCGACCGGCCGGCCGCCGGGACTCCAACGTCGTTCGAAGAGCACGTCAAGGTGTTGTTCGATCTGCAAGTCTTGGCCTATCAGACCGACCTGACGCGGGTCATTTCGTTCCTGATGACGCCGGAGCTCACGGCCCAGACTTACCCGCAGATCGGCGTGCCAGACCCGCACCATGCGTTGTCACATCACGAGAACAATCCAGAGAGCCTGGCGAAGTTGACCAAGCTCGGCGGGTACCACACCGGGTTGTTTGCCTACTATCTCGACAAGCTGCGCGCCACCCCGGACGGTGACGGCTCGCTCCTGGACCAGGTGATGGTCCTGTACGGGAGCGGGATGAGTAACAGCAACCTCCACAATATTCAAGACCTGCCGATTCTCCTGGCCGGGGGCGGCGCGGGTCAGCTTCGTGCCGGACACCACGTCCGATACGCGGAGGGCACGCCGCTGACGAATTTATATCTGTCACTGCTGGACAAGCTGGATGTTCCGGTCGAGCGCTTCGGCGACAGCACGGGCCGCCTGCAGCAGCTAAGCGATCTCTAGTCTGTGAGGTCGCAGTCGCCGGTCGAGGAGCTACGAGCCGTCACCGTCCCACGAGGTTGTTTCGACCAGCGACATTAACAGAAACCAGCCGAGGTCTGCGCCCCGCCGGACGAAGATCGATCCCGCCACTGTCAAGGTCGTGCTCGGGATGACGCTTCACTACAACGTCAAGTATCTTCTCGCGGCGGTCCAATTTCTTCGGCACCGCCCTATTTTTCGCTGTACCGCGATGCCAAAGTCCAGCGGGTGTGCCAGTTGTATGTCCAGCCGCCGCGGGGAACGACCGTCCTCTGCGTGGACGACAAGCCGGGCGTCCAAGCCCTGTCGCGGCGACACCCAACCCAGCCGCTGCGTCCCGGCCACCCGGCCCGGGTCGAGTTCGAGTATCGACGGCACGCGCAACGTCTTCGCAGCGTTCAACATTCGGACTGGCGGCGTGGTCGTGCAAGTGACGAAGGACCGGAAGGTGCCCGACGTGCTCGCGTTTCTCGACCTGCTCCGACACCGGTATCCCCGCGGACCCGTGATCCTCATCACCGACAACATTAATACCCGACGGGGCTAGCCGGCGCGCGACTGGCTGCCGACCTATCCGCGCTTCTCGTTCGTGTTTCCCCCGCGCCACGGCAGCTGGCTGAACCAGGTCGAGATCTGGTTCAGGATTCTGACGACAAAGCGCTTCCGCAATCTATGGTGAGACGTCGCCAGAGGCGTTGTTCACCGGGTCCGACGCACCGGACTTCGTCTTCGTTCCCGCGTTCGCCGCCGGTGACATTTGCTTCCCGAAGCCCGACCTGGCCCTCAACATCGCGTCATTCCAGGAAATGACCAACGCGCAAGTCACGGGCTACGTCAACATCCTCGCCGATGCGGGTTGTGAGCGTATCTACAGCCTGAATCGGGATCGCTCGCCGTATAACGGCGAACTCTCCACCGTCACGGAACTCCTGGCCACACGCTATGCCGTGGAGGTCGTGGAGGTGCTGCCTGAGCCATACACCGTGCTGACTGCCAAACCCCCGAAGAACGCCACTCCGGTCGTGACCGACTATCGTCATGTTGTGGGTCGCCTCCTGTAGTTTCGGCGACCTGGCAGGTCTTAGTCCGGATAATTCACGAAGCGGTCGATTTCGGTAGAAACACAAACGCCCCCGCAGTCGTACAAAGCTGTTGGATGCAGACTTTCCCGACGACGGAGGCGCTTGTGATGAACCCCGAGACGGTACCACAGACTGTTCTGTTCCCGGATCTCTTCGACAGACCCCTGGTCGCTACGTTCGACCAACAGCACGCGAGCTCTGATGGCGGGGCCGTGCTGCTCAAGGCGGCCGAGCGGCAGTACGACGTGATCGAGGGGTTCGCACAGTGCCTGGTCGACGCCCGGCAGTCCGGCAAGGTCCGGCATACGCTGGAGGATCTGCTGAGCCAGCGGATCTTCGGCATCGCCGGCGCCGCCGCGGGCGATCCCGGCGGATCACGGTCGATCTCGACCCCACCGAGGATGCGACTCATGGCGCCCAACAGCTCACCTTTTTCAACGGGAACTACGACAGCTGGTGTTATCTGCCGTTGCTCGCGTTTCTGACCTTCGACGACGAAGTCGAGCAGTACCTGGCCGCGGCCGTGCTGCGCCCCGGCAACGTGCCGGCCACGCAGGGCGCCATGGGCGTGTTGCGCCGCCTGCTGGCGCTGTTGCGACGCGCCTTTCCATGGGCGCGGTTCCTCGTGCGGCTCGACGGGGGCTTTGCCACCCCGGAGATCTTCGACGTCCTGGACACCGAGCCGGGGCTCGACTACGTCGTCGCGATGGCGAAAAACTCGGTCTTGCAGCACCATGCCGCACCGGCCATGGCCGCCGCACGCGTCCAGATCGAGGCGAGCGGGGCGACCGAGCATGTCTATCTCGACGCCGACCATACCGCCCGCACGTGGGGCCGCGCGCCGCAGGACAACCCCCGCTTCATCTACGAGCGGATCTACTGTGCGCGCGGCGACATCGAGAATCGGATCAAGGAACTCCACGACGGGCTCTAGATCGGCCGCACCAGCTGCTATCGCTTCTGGGCGAATCAGCTGCGCGTGCTCCTCACGGCGGCGGCCTACGTGTTGATGCAAGAACTCCGACTGCGCGCCGCGCGGACCGCGTGTGCCCGCACCCAGGTGACCTGGCTGCGCGACCGGCTGCTCAAGTTAGGGCCCATGTCGTCGGCTCGGCCCGTCGCATCGTCCTGCACCTGCCGACGGCGACGCCGGACCTACACGCGTGGCGACACATCGCCCTCGCCCTCGGCGCGCGGCTGGGATAGCGCCCCCGCGCGCCCCGCCCGCCTCCCCGCCCGCCCCCGGCGGAGCTGTCTGTCGCCGGTCCTCGCCCGAGGCATCCGCGCGCCCCGCGGCGTACGCAGGGCCGACATCCACTCCCGACGACGTCCGATCCGGCAGGCGCGAGACGATTCATCCGCGCGTGAGACCGGAATCGACTCCTTCATCAATAATGCGGGTTAGCGCCGCATGGGTGTTGCTGGCGTTGTCACGTTGAGCCGCAAGTGGAAGAGTGGCCCGATGACGAGCCGGTCGCCCAGCTACCTCGGATTCCCATTTCCCCGCGAAATCATCAGTCACGCCGTCTGGCCCTACTATGAAATCATCAGTCACGCCGTCTGGCCCTACTATCATGCGCCGCAGCAAGCTGCAGAGAAGATGACGGAGGCCCGTCAAAGTCAGCTGTCAGGAGCAGGCTTCAAACCAGCCCAAGCGGCTGGCATCAAGAGTGCTGGTCGTGAGCGTTTGGGACACATCGAGCGTGACTCGAGAAGTGTGGATCAGGAAGACGAACGCAAGTGAACCATCGCTGACTCGTCGTGAACCAGTAATTGCATTCGAAACCGACGGAGGGTGGTACCGGCGGGGTGAGTCTGGGGGTTGCCCTGAAGGCGGCCCAGCCGGTGGTTTGTTTGTGCCCGAGTCCCCGCGGCTCGGCGGTTTCGGGCACCGGATAGACGGTGACCTCGTCAACATTGCCACACTCAAGTTCTACGAGTGTTTGATTGCCCTCGACCGCTGCCAGGTGCTCGCCGAGCTGCGGGAAGTCGACCGCAGGGTCACAGTGGTCGAGATCGGAGCGGGCTGGCCTAGCAGTTCAAGACGCGTTGCCCAATACGACCTACGTCATCGTGGATCTACCGCCGACCCTGTTGTTCTCGATCGTCTATCTGAAGGCCGTGTTTCCCGATAGCACCGCCGCCATCTACGCGAGGCGTCGCCGGAGGCCTGGTTCACCGGTCCCGACGCGCCGGATTTCGTCTTCGTTCCTGCCTTCGCGGCCCGCGACCTCCAGGTCCCGCCGCCCGACCTGGCCGTCAACGTCGCGCCGTGCCAGGAAATGACCAACGAGCATCGCGTACCCGCCAGACCCGTCTTGAGGCTATAGTAGGCGGCATGCTCAGTAGACGATCGCTGCTCCTGACCCCCGTGGCGGCCACCCTGGCCCGCGCCGTCAATGCCCAGTCTGCGGCGCCCGGCAAGATGCTGCTGGCGATGCACCAGAACACCACCAGAGCGGCCGGTTTTCGCGCTTCGATGGAAGGCTGGGCGAGGGCCGGGATCCGATATGCGGAACTCGGCGCCCCGCAGGTCTCCGCGTTTCTCGAGACCGAGACCCTGGCGACGGCTCGACGCCTCCTCGGTGATCTTGGATTGACGCCGGTGTCCGCCGCGGTTGTGCTGCCGGACATCTGGCTCCCTGGACCGGCGCGGGCCGATTCTCTCGAGGCCTGGAAGCGGGGATGTGGTCAGATGGCGGAGCTGGGCCTGCAGAAGGTCTACTCGCCGTCGATCACCAGCCGGCCTCTCACGGCCGACGACTTCGCGGCCACACCCGCCGCCATTCACGAAGCGGGCGTGATCGCCGCGGACTCGGGCCTGACGGCGATGATCGAGTTCATCCGCACATCGACGCACCTGGCCACGTTGACTTCATCGCTCCAGATGATTCGCGCCGCCGGGCACCCGAACGTGCGGCCAATGCTCGACTTCTTCCACTTCTGGTCCGGGCTCAGCAAGTTCGAAGATCTCGACCTGCTGGAGCCCGGCGAGCTCGCGCACGCGCACTTTCAAGACCTGCTCGATACCCCTCGGGAACTGATCAACAACGACTCACGACTGATTCCCGGCGACGGCATCGCGCCCGTGGTCCGTATTCTCCAGAAGCTGGCCGAGAAGCAGTACGACGGCGCGCTGTCCGTCGAGCTGTTCCGGTCCGAATGGATACGAGGTGACCCGTTCGCGGTGGCCTCTGAGATACGCCCGAAGTGCGAAGCCGTCATGCGGCAGGCGCAGGTCCTGTAGGCGCGGCGTAGCAGCCCGTGGCGACCCGTTCCTCCTCTATCTCGTTGGTCAGATTCCTCACGCTGGCGCTCGTCCTCGTCTCGGCGCCGGTGGTCTGGGCCGATGAGGACTTTGCTCGATTCGTGAACCCGTTCGTGGGGACGGCCGGGCACGGCCACACGTTTCCGGGCGCCACCGTTCCGTTTGGCATGGTGCAGCTGTCGCCGGACACACGGACGCAGGGCTGGGATGCCGCCTCTGGATACCACGACTCCGATCGCGACATCATAGGGTTCAGTCACACCCACCTCAGCGGGACTGGCATCAGCGACTACGGCGATATTCTGCTGATGCCGACCGTCGATGACACGCATCTCAATCCCGGCACGCGTGGACGACCCGACAGCGGCTACCGTTCCAGGTTCTTGAAGACTGAAGAAGCGGCGTCGCCTGGCTACTACCGCGTACGGTTGCAGGACTACGACGTGCTGGCCGAACTCACGGCCACCACGCGCGTCGGCGTGCACCGGTATACATTCCCGGAGACGGGGGAGGCCCGCATCGTACTGGATCTGCGACATCGCCGTGGTGAGGCGTCGAGCCGCGGGTGGCTCGACGTGGTGAGTCCCACGGAAGTGCAAGGATATCGCGTCAGCCGCGGATGGGCCCAGGATCAGCCGGTCTTTTTTTACGCGGAATTCTCACAGCCGTTTACCTACGAGTTGATCGATCTCGCGCAGCGCTCGCGCCAAGAGATGGCAGGAAACGACCTGCGCGGGATCTTCTACTTCGGCCGACGTCGTCAGGGGCGTCAGATACTCGTCAAAGTGGGGATTTCGGCCGTGAGCGTAGAGGCGGCGCGACACAATCTGCAGGCGGAGGTAGACCACTGGGACTTTGATCGGGTGCATCGCGAGGCCAGACAAAGCTGGAATGCGGAGCTGAACAAGATCGCGGTGGAGATGGGGGGGGACGATGGTGACGACAACCGACGGATGACGGTGTTCTACACCGCTCTCTATCACACCATGATTGCGCCCAACACGTTCATGGATGTGGACCGGGGGTATCGAGGCATCGACGGCCGCCGGCACGTGGCTGAGGACTTCTCGAACTACACCGTCTTTTCACTGTGGGACACGTTCCGTGCGCTACACCCGCTGCTCACGATCACGCACCGCGACCTGACGGCCGATCTGGTCGAGACGTTGTTGAGTCATTACCGCCACGGCGGGTCGTTACCCATGTGGGAGCTGTGGGGCAACTACACCGAGACGATGATCGGGTATCCGGCCGCACCCGTCATTGTCGATGCCATTCTCAAGGGTATCGAGGTAGACACAGCGACAGCGTACGCCGCGGTGCGGCACAGCGCCATGCAGGACCATCGAGGGCTCAGAGACTACAAGCGCCTCGGCTACGTGCCGTCCGATACCGATCCGGAGTCGGTGTCAAAGACCCTCGAGTATGCCTACGGTGATTGGGTCATCGCGCAGCTCGCGGCACATCTCGGCAATCAGGTGGACTATCAGGACTTCTCGAAACGTGCCGAGTCCTATCGCAACGTTTTTGACCGCGAGACCGGGTTCATGCGCCCTCGAGAGACCACGGGTCGTTGGATGCCCGACTTCGACCCGCTGAACAGTGCGCATCGGTCGAACGGATACACGGAAGGCAACGCGTGGCAGTACTCCTGGTTCGTGCCGCACGACATACTTGGCCTCGTCGACCTGATGGGCGGGCCCGACGCATTCGAACAGAAGTTGGACCGCCTGTTTACACTTGACCCGGATGTCGCGGGCGAGCGGTCGGCGGATATTTCCGGCTTGATCGGGCAGTACGCACACGGGAACGAGCCATCGCACCACATCGCCTATCTCTACAACTACATCGGCAAGCCGCACAAGACGCAGGACCGAGTGCGGCAGATCATGGACACTCTGTATGGCCCGGGCGCCGACGGTCTCAGCGGGAACGACGATTGTGGGCAGTTGTCGGCGTGGTTCGTCCTGAGCAGCCTGGGGCTGTACCAGATGGCGCCAGGTGATTCGCAGTTCACGTTCGGGAGTCCCCTGGTGCGTCAGGCGGTCATTCACCTCGAGAATGGCGCGACGTTCGTCATCCGGACCGAAGGCGACGTCGCGCGCCAGCATCGGGTGGCGCGGGTTCGATTGAACGGTCGCCAGGTGGATGGCCTCTCGATCGCGTACGCCGATCTAATGGCCGGCGGGGAACTGGTGTTCGAATTGGAGTAGACACGAAAGAGAATGAATGTGCCATGCAACGTCATCTGAGGTGTCTTGTCGCCGTTTGCGGTCTCGTCCTGGTGACCGCCGTGCCGTTGGCCGCCCAAAATCCCGCCTGGACACGGTCGTTCCCCGGGCACCGTGTGATCGGCGACTTGTATGCGGTCGGGACCTACGACCTGGCGGTCTTTCTGATCACGTCGGACGACGGGCATATTCTGATCAACACGGGGCTGGACGATTCCACGTCCCTCATTCGCGACAACATCCAGTCGCTCGGATTCCGTCTGGAAGATGTGGAGATCCTGCTCCAAATGCAGTCTCACTGGGACCACACCGCCGCACTGGCTGAGATCAAGGAGATTACCGGGGCGGAGATGTGGGCGACGGAGGCTGATGCCCCGGTACTGGAGGACGGCGGATTCAGTGACCCGCACTTCGGCGGCCGGGAGTCGTTCACGCCGGTGTCGGTCGACAAGATCATCAGGGAGGGAGATCTGGTCGAGCTGGGTGACATTCGGTTGACGGTGATGGAGACCCCCGGGCACACCGCGGGCAGTTCCAGCTACACCATGGTGGCGCGAGAAGGTGGTCGTAACTACAACGTGGCCATCGCGAATATGGGCACCATCAACCCGGGGAAGCAGCTGGTCGTCGACCCCACCTATCCCGGCGTCTCAGACGATTTCGCGGCGACGTTTCGCAAGCAGAAAGCGATGGATGTCGACGTCTGGGTTTCGGCCCACGGTTCCCAGTACGGATTGCACGACAAGTATGAGGCGGGGCAGGCGTACAGCCCGGCGACCTTCGTCGATCCGGACGGGTTTCTCGCCGCAGTAGAGCGTCTCGAACGAGCCTACCTGGACCAGCTCGCGGCCGAGCGCCCTTGATACGGGTTACGCCGTACTTCGGAGATCGGAACCGTACCCGGTTCGATTCCCCCGGACCAGATACGCCGTTCCATGTGCAAATCTGTGACATCTCGGTCTCTCTTGGACCCTCCTGTCTGGCCGCTAGTGTGTGAGTTAGCTGCTGCCGGTACCGGGTTGGCCACCGGCACGATGGTTGCACTGATCGCCGACGTGGCTACTACCTGTGCGTGTTGCTCTCGTCGCTGTCCGCCGCGTTCAGGAAACCGTCGGCCGAACCGGCGCAGGACGCGCCGGCCCCCGACGAAGCGGTCGGTCGACCGACACTGTCCGCGAGCGTGCGGCCTGCCCGTGAGGCGCCCGGACCGACGGGTTCGTGTCCAGATAGACCGGGACGGTCTGGCGTCGAATCACCGACCTCTCGGTGGCCGGACCCAGCCCCACCGGACGAGCCGTCGGAGTTGGACCAGACGCCAGACGACCACTGGCTTGCGGGCGTCGAGGCCAGCTTCGCGGTCTCGGCGCGTGACGGTATCCAGCCACCGTTCGAGCCGGCGTCGCCCGGTGTAGACCCCCGTTCCGACCACAAGTGGCTCAAGGCGGTCGAGGCGGCGGTCGAATCGGACACTACCGGCGACGAGGCGCCGGCCCTGTCAGCGCCTTTCGAGGCGCAGTCGACCGGTGTCGATTCGGACCGGGCCGGGGAGGGGGCCGCCGAGCTCAATTCATGGTTCGAACGTGTGGAGGACGTGTTCCCACCACCGGTCGAGCGCGCGTCAGTCGCTGGCGCCGGGAGCCCACCGCCGCGGCTCCCGAAGTCGACGACGCCAGGCTCTCAGAGTTCGAGGCGACGTCCGACGCCGGAGCCGTACCCGCCGAGTGGCCGACCCCTCTGTCCGCCACGTCGGTCGGGTTCAGCGGGGTCGCGGCCGAGGCGCTGGCGGAGGTGCCGGTCGAAGTGGATGCCTGGTTGGAGCGGGTGGAAGACGTATTGCCTGCCACGGTCGACCCGACCCGACCCGCGGCCTTGCCAACCGGCCAGCCAGCGACACCGCTCTCGATGGCGGACGTCGTCTCACGGCTCGGTGTGTTGGACGCTGACCTCGAACGAATCACCGTCGCGTTTGCGGGCGGTGAAGCCCGTTCTTCGGAGGTCATGAGCCGGTGGCATCCCGCCGACCTGCCCGTGCGGCGCGTCGCCTGATGGTCGTCTCGGCCATCGCCCGAGTCAGCCTGCCAGGAGTGTGTCGCGCACGGCCCGGCGGTCGATCTTGCCCACCGACGTTTCGGGGAGGTCCGCAACGAGGCGAATGTCGGGCCGGGAGATCCGTGGCAGGCGCTGGGCAGCGAAGGAGAGCAGATCCGCGAGGCGGAGTGTCTCACCATCACGGGCGACGACGAACGCCACCGGCACCTCACCCAAGTCGGGGTGCGGCTCGCCGACGACACAGCAGGACCGTACCGCCGGGTGTCGGCTCACCACGTCTTCGATGAACTGTGGCGACACATTCTCTCCGCCGCGGATGATCAGGTCCTTGATCCGACCGGTAATGAAGAGATAACCGTCCGCGTCGAACCGGCCGAGGTCACCCGTACGCAACCATCCGTCGTGAATCGACCGTGCTGAGTTCGGTTCGACCCAGCCGCCCATCACGCAGTGGCCGCTGATGCAGACTTCGCCTTCCTCGCCAGTCGGCACCGTTTCGAGCGTGGCGGGCCTGAACAGCTGGACCTCCTGGCCTGGAAGGACCGTCCCGACGCTGCCGAGACGGCGCGCGTCCGGCGGGTTCATCGTCGAGGTGCACGTCGCTTCGGACAAACCGTAGGAGACGATTAGCGGCACCCCGAACGCCTCTTCGATCTGTCGGTGCAGGTCAACGGTGATTGGCGCCGAGCCGCAGCGGAGGAATCGGAGCGAGCGGCGCGCGTTGCGGTCGTGGAGGTGCGGCAGTATTCGCGAGTACATGGTCGGGACGCCGGTCATGTAGGTCGGGCGATACTCGTCGATCTGATGCTCGATCGCGTCGGCCTGGAACCGTTCGACGAGCGCCACTGACGCGCCCGCGATCAACGGCGCGATGAGCTGGTTGTTGACGCCGTTGGTGTGATGGAGCGGCATCACGTGCAGGAGCCGGTCAGCCGGTGTGAGCCCGGTGCGGGCGATGATGCCGCTGGCGTGGCCCAGCAGATTGCCGTGGGTGAGCTGGACGCCCTGCGCCGGCCCTGTGCTGCCGGAGGTGAACAGCAGCATCGCGGGCGAGGCGGTCGTCAGCCCTGGCACGGTCCCTCCGGGTCCCGTCGACGGCGTCGGGGTCAACTCGAGGTCAGAGAGGCGCCGCACGTCTGTCTCGCTGGTTCGCAGATCGGCAGCCAGCGTTTCCGCTTTGCCCTCTACCACCAGGCGGCGCATCCCGATCCCTGCCATACGGGAGCGGACGGCATCGGCGCCCAGACCGGGCTCGAGGAAGCTGGGGCAACCGGCCGCCTGCATGATGCCGAAGAAGAGCGCGACCGACTCGGGGGTACGCGACGCCAGAATCCCGACCGGTTCACCAAGCGAGAGACCGGCGAGGACACGCGCATACGCATCGATCCTGCCAGCCAGCTCCGCATACGAGACCGACCCTGAGGGGCCGACCAAGGCCGTGCGACCCTCTCTCCCGTGGCGGGCCATGGCGACGCGCAGCGCGTCACTCAGCGATGTCGCGGTCGGGAACATCATCAGCTACCGCAGCGTCACGTTGGCGTCTCGTTCGAACTGTCCATCGGGGTCGAGCGCCTGGAGGGCGGCAACCTCGTCGACACTGGGGTGCGGCGTCGTGGCCGCGCCGGTTGTGACGAAATCGAACCCCGTCCGCTGACGCACTTCATCGAGTGACGCGTCGGGGTGCCACGACTGGAGCGCCAGCCGATCGTCACGTTTCACGAACACCGCGATTGGCGTGACGACGCCGGAGAGTCCGCCGGCGGCGGTCACGAAGTCCAGCGTCTCCACCATCGTCCGCGTCGAATGCTCGGTCCGCCAGGTCACCGCACGTTGCGCCGTTGGCAGCATCACCGCGCCGCCGCCGCCGCCGGGCAGGCGTACTTTCGGGTTGTGCCAGTCGCCGATCACCGAGACATTCGTGCGGCCACGCCCGTCCACCTGTGCGGCGCCTAGGAAACAGAGGTCCATGCCGCCTCGTGTGCACAGGTCGTAGAAGTCTTCGTTCGCGAAGATGGCGGTGGAGCCCTCCGACAGCACCGGATCGGAACTGGAGATCGGAATCGTCGACGGCGCGGGTTGCACCCCGCCGGCCACGTTCAGGTAGACGAAGTCGAAGTCGTAGGCACGTTTCGCGAGCAGACAGGCCAGCATGGGCGGGGTCGAATTCACGCCGCTGAAGGTCACCTCGTCCGGCCGAATGAAGCGCGCCAGGTTCGTGACCAGATAGGAAAAGCCAGACCAGTGGTCAGGCATCCACCCGCTCCTGTCGCTCAGGCGCGCGAGCCATATGCAGACTGAGCTCGCGGTCCATGTCCATGTAGGCCGCGACGGCCGGATAGTCGACCTCGTAGAGCGGCCAACAGGACCCGGGCCAGGCCCCGTTCGGCACGACGGCCACTGCCTGCACCATGAAGCTCGGAATCAGGGTCAGTTCCGGGCGGTCGGTGAACGACCGCACCGGCGCGAGGGTCTCTGCGACAATGAAGACCTGTTTTGCGGCCCGGCTCATGATGCGGTCCCAGTTGTAGGTGCCGTAGACCCGGGCATCGCCCAGTTCGTTCGCCTCGTTCACATGAATGACGGCGATGTCCGGTTGGATCGCGGGAATAACCCAGACGTCTTTGCCTGAGCCATAGGGGTCTTGCACCGATGCCCAGGCGTTGAGCGACGGGAGGTCCGAGCCGTGGACGCCGCCTACGGGCTGAAACGGCACCCCGAAGGCCGCGGCGCGTAGGCCCGCGGTGAGTGTCATGCACGCGTGCTCTTCCAGCACGACCTGGTGGTGCTCGACCGCCTGACGATACCAGGGGGCCAATCCAAAGTTGCCTTCCATCGCCACGATGCCGGCGCGTGCCTTGGCCACGCAACCCGCACGGCACAGGATGTCGAGGTCATAGCCTGGCGATTGCTTGATGATTTCGAGGCCCGTCTTCCGCTGCCGAATCAGCTCACGCACGAAGGCGAAGGGCCCGCGGTGCAGGAAGCTCCCGCCCAGCGCGAGGGAGGCGCCGTTGGGAACGCGTGCGGCCATGTCGTCGAGGCTGATGATCTTGGGTGTGGACATATCGTTCCCGAGGGCCGCTCGGCCGGCTCGACACGGACCAGCAGACCTATGGTCTCATCTGAACGACGCGCTGGTACGAAGCACCGCCGAATCCTGGGCAGTTATACTGCGTTCGTCTGGACGCGTGGTCACGCACGGCAGTCAGGAGAGTGATGATGAACGAGCTGTGTCTCGGAACGGCGGTGCGGATGACTCGTGCGGAGGCGGTCGTCCTGGGCGTAATCGCGGTCTTGCTCGTGGTGCCGCCATCGGCCACGGGTCAGGCCCGGACCGGGGCCGAGGGCGGGCAGGGCGCGGCTCGCACACCGTGGGGCGACCCCGACCTCCAAGGAATCTGGAACAACTTCACCATCACCCCGCTTGAACGTCCGGCCGATCTCGGCGACCAGGAGTTCCTGAGTCCCGAGGAAGCGGCGGCGCTTGAGCAACAGGCGGTGGCCGGAGTCGCGCGCCAGAATGCCCCGAGTGAGGTGCGAACCGAGCCGCTGCCGGTGGGCGGCAACGTGGGGGCCTACAACAGTTTCTGGACGGAACAGGGTACCCGGGTGGTGCCGACCAGGCGCACGTCACTGATCGTGGATCCACCGACCGGACGACTGCCCGACCTGACCGACGAAGCGGTCGCCCTTCGCGCCTCGACCGAATATCGCAGGCTGTCCGATGTAAAGGATGGCCGGGCGCCGGCCAACGGCCCCGAGGAAATGGGACTGAGTGAACGGTGTCTCTGGTACCGGGGCATCCCGTCGTTTCCCACCGGTTACAACAATAACTATCAGTTCTTTCAGAACCGCGATTTCATCGTGATCCTCCAGGAGCACATCCACGATCTGCGGGTTATCCCTCTGGACGGTCGTGCGCATCTTGCCCCTCATGTTCGCCAGTGGGCGGGGAGCTCGCGTGGACACTGGGAGGGCGAGACGCTGGTGGTGGAAACCACCAACCTGCGGAGTCCGTTCATTAGGCGCTGGAACCGTCCGGAGCACTCGCTGTCGCGGGGTGAACTCAGTGATGCCGTGCAGGTGGTGGAGCGCTTCACCCGTGTCGATGCCGAGACCCTCGACTACGAATTCACCGTGACCGACCTGAAGACCTGGACCAGTCCCTGGAGCGGGTCGCTGCCGATGGTGCGCACGGATGGCCCCATCTACGAGTTCGCCTGTCACGAAGGCAACTACGGGATGGCCAACATGCTGACCGGGTCTCGCGCGGATGAACTGGCGGCCGGCCGGTAGATCCGCGGTCTCAGGCCTCGCCCCGGGCGATTCGTTCGCCTGCCAAGAGACACTCGTAGACAAACGTGTTGATCGGCGTGTCAACGCATTTTTCGCGTCCCAGACGGACAATCGCACCGATCTGTGCATCCAACTCAGACGGTCGGCGCTCCATGATGTCCCGTTGCATCGAGGCGGTGCCGCCGGCCGGCACCTGGGCGAGGAACCGCATGGTCCTCTCGACAATGTCCGGTGCGAGTGTGACCCCATGCGCGGCGGCCACCGCGGCCACTTCCCTCATCGCCTGCGTGAGCAGCCGCCGCGTCTCGGGCGTGCCGCAGAGCACGTCCAGGGTCACGCGGGTGAGGCCGCCAAGCCCGCCCCACGGGGCGACCAGCAAGAACTTGTCCCAGAGCGCGGCCTGGATGTCGTCAGCAACCTCTACCGCCACCCCTGCCTCCGTCAAGAGATCGCGCACCAGGCCCACACGTTCGCTGGTCGAGCCGGACAGCTCGCCCACGATGATCGTTGGTTCGATCCCGGTGTGGGTGATGCGTCCTGGGCTCGTGACCGAGGTGACGATTCGGCACAGGCCGCCGATGACCGATTCCGACCCGAGCGCCGCCATCAAATGAGACGCGGCTTCGACGCCGTTCTGGAGCGGGACCACCACGGTGTGGGGACCAAGCATCGGCCTGAGAGACGGAGCCACGTTTGACACCGCGCCCGCCTTGACGGCGACCAGCACGACATCGACGACCCCGATCGACGAGGTGTCAGTCGTCGCCGTCGCGGGGTCGACCACGAAGTCGCCCTTGGCACTGGCGACGTGCAATCCGTGGCGTTGGATCGCGTCGAGATGGGCTCCACGCGCAATGAAGGTAACGTCCTGACCGGCCTGGGCGAGTCGTCCGCCGAAGTAGCCACCTACCGCGCCGGCCCCGAACACCGCGACGCGGGCGGGACGATCTCCCAACATGGCGACGATTCTACTCGCGCCTGGGACCCGTGTGGCGAGCGTCTCGAAACCCAGCCAGACAGAAATTGTCTCGTGCCCGAGCGGTTTCCTGGCGAGGCGTTCGTCTGGCAAGGCGCAAGGAGGGAGCAGACAGGTGGTCTGTGACCGACGCAGCCACGCCGCCAGACGGACGCCTCGCCAGGAAACCGCTAGGAGGCGAGTTTGGCGGCTAGGTACTTTAGGATGTCGCGGACTGAAATGATGCCGGTGACCGTGCCGGCATCGTCGACGATCGGCAGATGTCGATACCCTCCGACGTCCATACGTTGCAGCGCGAAGGCGACTTTGGCGTCGACCGCCAGCGTCTCGGGAGGGGTCGTCATGAAGTCGGCAATGGGACGATCGCCCTGTGAGGCGGCGTCCGTACCCAGCTTCACCAACGCGTCACGCTCACTGAAGATCCCGACCGGCTTTCCCGCCTCGGCCACAATCATGCACCCGATACGGCGGTCGACCAGCATTCGCAGGACGTCTCGCACCGGCGTGTCCGGCGACACGTGAATCGGCGCCTTCGGGTTCAGCACTCCGACGCGGTCCATGAGCAGGCTCCGCTCGACCGCAGTCGACGGCTCCGCGAGCGAAGCGTCGTTCAACGGCTGACCGCAGGCAGCGCAGTCGATGACGCCATCGAGGTTGTCGCCGCCGCACGAGGGACAGGTCATGACACCGTCCAGGTCTCTCCCGAGTTGATGAGTTCGCTCAAGTCACCGCGGCCACGCTCTTCCTGCGCGGCGTCGACCTGGGCGTTCAGTTGCTCATCGTAGCGTGGTGCATCCACCGCGCGGAAGACCCCGATCGGTTCGGGAAAACCATCTTCGTGCCGGAGCCGACTCAGCAGATACGCGAGGCTGGGTTCCGACGCATGCGCGTCGTGTACCAGCAAGTCGGCCTCGGTGATGCCGTTGCCAAGCTCCACGACTTCAGGTTCCAACCCGTTCAGGCGGATGCCCTTCTGACGGTCCGCTCCGAAAATGAGCGGTTGCCCGTGGGCCAACTCGATGGTGTTCTCGGCTCTGGTCTGACGGCCGGTGGCGTAGTCGAACGCTCCGTCGTTGAAGACATTGCAGTTCTGATACACCTCGACGAACGACGTGCCGCGGTGCCCGGCCGCCTGACGCAACACCCCTTCGAGGTGCTTGATGTGCGTGTCGATTGAACGGGCGACGAACGAGCCCTCACAACCGATGGCCAGCGACAACGGGTGCAGCGGATTGTCAATGGCGCCCAGCGGTGACGTCTTGGTCTTCTTGCCCAGCGGAGACGTCGGGGAGTACTGGCCCTTGGTCAACCCGTAGATGCGGTTGTTGAAGAGGATGATATTGATGTCCAGATTCCGACGAATGGCATGCATCAGATGGTTCCCCCCGATGCTCAAGCCATCGCCGTCGCCGGTGATGACCCAGACCATGAGATCGGGACGGGCTACCTTCAACCCGGTGGCGAACGCCGGGGCGCGGCCGTGAATGCTGTGAATTCCATACGTGTTCATGTAGTACGGAAACCGGCTCGAGCAGCCGATGCCGGAGATGAAGACTATCTTCTCGCGCGGCACCCCCAGCGATGGGAGCATCTTCTTCATCTGCGCCAGAATGGAATAGTCGCCACAGCCGGGGCACCATCGGACGTCTTGATCGCTGGCGAAATCGGCGGCCTTCAATACGGGAAGTTCGGTCCTCATCGAATGTCTTCTCTCGGTTGCGCTACGCCACGAGCTCTCTGATCGCGAACGCGATCTCTGACACGGTGAACGGCTTGCCTTGTACCTTGTTGAGCCCGACGAGTTCGCGCACATACCGGGCCTGCACCAGCGTGCGGAGCTGGCCCATGTTCAGTTCTGGCACCAACACCTGGTCGTAAGCGTCTAGCAGGTCGCCCAGGTTCTTCGGGAACGGATTCAAATAGCGCAGATGCGCGTGCGCTACCGACAGGCCCTCCGCCTGACAGCGCTGGACCGCGGTGATACACGTGCCGTAGGTCCCCCCCCAACTGAGCACCAGCAGCTTGCCCTGTGACGGCCCGGTCACCGTTTGCAGTGGGATGTCGTCGGCAATTTGTGCCACCCGTGCGGCTCGCACATTCGTCATGTGCTGGTGGTTGTCCGGGTCGTAACTGACGTTCCCGGTCACGTCTTCCTTCTCCAGCCCCCCGACGCGATGCATCAGTCCTTCCGTCCCGGGCAGGGCCCACGGCCGTGCCAGGCGCTCGTCGCGCTCGTATGGCAGGAACGGCTCGCCGTCGGTAGACGGTCCCGGATGCTCGACGACTATCCGGGGCAGCTCGTCCACGTTGGGCAGCAACCAGGGTTCGGACCCGTTGGCAATGTATCCATCCGACAGCAGGATGACTGGGGTCATGAATCGGGTCGCAATCCGCCACGCTTCCAGAGCGACGTCGAAGCAGTCGCTCGGGCTCCGAGTCGCGATAACCGGGAGCGGCGACTCACCGTTTCGGCCGAACATCGCCTGCAAGAGGTCTGACTGTTCCGTCTTGGTGGGCAATCCCGTGCTCGGACCACCGCGCTGGATATTGATGATGATCATGGGCAGTTCGAGAATCATGCCCAATCCCATCGCCTCGCCCTTGAGCGCGATCCCGGGACCACTCGAACTGGTGACCGCCATCGCGCCGGCAAAGGCGGCGCCGATGGTCGAACACATCGCCGCGATTTCGTCCTCCGCCTGCACCGTGCGGACCCCGAAGTGCTTGAGCGAACTGAGCTCCTCCAGGATAGGACTGGCCGGCGTAATGGGATACGACCCGCAATACAGTTCCTTCCCGCTGAGTCGGGCGGCCGCGACGAGTCCCCAGGACAGCGCCTGGTTACCCATGACGTTGCGGTAGGTGCCAGGCGGCAGTTGGGCCGGCTCGACCTGGTAGTTGTGTACGAACGCTTCGGTGGTTTCGCCGTAGTACCAGCCGGCGCGCAGCGACCGTTCGTTCGCCGCTTTGACCGCCGGTTTGTTGCCGAACTTGGCGTCCACGAACCGTAGGGTCGCGTTCAAGTCTCGGCCGAACAGCCAGTAGATCAGTCCCAGTGCGAAGAAGTTCTTGCACCGATCCTGGAGCTTGGAGCTGAGACCCTCGATGTCTTTGACCGCCTCGCGGTTCAGCGTGTCCAGCCGGACCTCGATCAGGCGATAGTCGGCGACCGTACCGTCTTCGAGTGGATTGGTCTCGAGCCGGGCCAACTTGAGGTCCTTCGGCTTGAACGCCTCGGAGTTGACGATCAGGATGCCGCCCTTCTCGAGGTCAGCGATGTTGGTGACCAGGGCGGCCGGATTCATGGCCACCAGCGCGTTCAGGGTGTCGCCCGGGGTAAAAATGTCCGTCGACGAGAATTGCACCTGAAACCCGCTGACACCGGCCAGGGTGCCCCGTGGGGCGCGTATCTCCGCCGGGAAGTCCGGGAAGGTCGCCACGTCGTTTCCGTGCAGGGCTGAGGTGTTGGTGAACTGTCCGCCCACGATCTGCATCCCATCGCCTGAGTCGCCGGCGAGACGGACCGTGGCGCCCTCGAGAACGATGGTTTCCTTGCTGGACGTAAGGGGGGCTTCGATTAGCACTGCCATGTGTGACTTGCGCCTCGCGTTGAGCAACGTCGACGGTCTACGCGCCTTCGCGTGTTCCCGTCGCGTGGTGAGGAGTTGGTGGGAGGTTGTAGACGGTGGCCGGAAAGTGATCCACGAGGAAGTGCAGAATGCTGTTGGCTTTGAGGAACCCGGTCGGTCGCCCGTCTGGGTCGACAATCGGCAAACGGCGATACCCGCCAGTGGACATCGTGGCGATGGCGGTGGCGACGGTGTCATCCTCCGACAGCACCACCGGATTCGCCGTCATCACCTGCTCGATGGCAACGTCGAAATCGGCGCCGTCGGTCAAGAGCGCCAGGGCGTCTCGTTCGGTAAAAATACCAACCAACACGCCAGCCCGGCAGATGAGCACCGCCCCGCGCCCCTGGTCGTTCATACGCCGAAGCGCCTCACGAACCGCCACGTGCGGTTCGAGACAGATCGGGTGCCTGGAGTAGAGCGGATCGGCCCTGTCGGTGTCGAGATTGAAGAGAAAACTCATCGCGTAGACCCGCGCGACGCCCAGCCCGGTTCCCATGACTGGCCTGGGGCTCCCGGCGGAACAATTTCCGGCCCCAGATCCCTCCGACGTTACCACTCCTGAGGGAGCGGAACAAGGCCGGGCGGCGTCCCCATTGTGTACATCGGCGCCTGGGCCCGAACACTTAAGACACTGGTCGAAATAAGGTTGCCTCTTTGGGCGCCGCGGCGCCCGGCCGGCCAGGCGCGAGGAGCGCGCATACCGGGAGTATGCAAGCAACGAGCAACGCCGCCGGGCGGGATGCCCCGGCGCCCAAGGTGGTAACTTTATTTCGATCAGTGTTTTTAAGACCCGATCAGGTATAGCTTGACCATTCTGACCACCGATGCATCCCGTCCGGCTACGTTGTTCGTCGCCGGCGGACTGTATAATCGGGCGTCGAACGGAAGGCAGGTCTCCAATGATTCGAGTGGATGTGACCGTGTTGGCCGCGAGTGTTTGCCTTGCTTTGGTGGCGCCGGTTGCCGCTCAAACGAACACCGCCGTGCTTGAGACGCCGCACGGCGACCCGGACATCCAGGGCCTGTTTACGTTCAGAACGCTCACGCCATTGCAGCGTCCGGTCATTGACGCCGGCGCGTCGGCACTGCTCGCGGAACGTGTGGCGCTGACCGAGGAGCAAGCCGCCGAATACGAGGCGGCGCGTCGGCGCGAATTGGACCGGGATACCCAGAATCTCGAAGTGCATGCTCCAGGGGTTCGCTATCAGTCGCGCGCCGAAGGTGGCGTAGGCGGGTACAACGAGTTCTGGTACGAGCGGGGCACCGAACTCACTCGTGACAAGCGCACGTCACTGATCGTCGATCCGCCGAACGGCCGGGTGCCGTATCGCGTGGAATTCCAAGCGGCGGCACGCATACGCGGCGCCAATATCAGCAACGGCTTTGCCGACTCGTACACCGACCGGAGTCTCTCTGACCGGTGCCTGTTGGGCTTCAACGCCGGTCCGCCGATGGTCTCGAGCGCCTACAACAACAACGTACTCATCGTGCAGACACCGGATCACGTCGTGATCCTCAACGAGATGGTGCACAACGCGCGCATCATCCCGCTTGACGGCCGTCCGCACGGTAACCTGCCGCAATACTCAGGTGATTCTCGTGGACGCTGGGACGGAGACACCCTGGTGATCGAGACGAAGCGCTTCTTGCGCGAGACGAGTCTCGGGGGGTCGAGCCGAGAGACCTCGGTGGTCGAGCGATTCCGCCGGGTCGACCCCGATACCGTCATGTACGAATTCACGGTTGAAGACCCGGACGGCTACACGAGGCCGTGGACCGCGCTGATGCCGCTCAGGCGGACGGAAGGACCGATGTTCGAATACGCGTGCCACGAAGGCAACATCGGCCTGGCCGGTATCCTCGCCGGAGCGAGGAATCTCGATACCCAACGGGTTCCCGCTCCCTAGGGACATAGATGTTTTTTCTCAACCGCCCAGCCCGCGTCAGTCGCCTCCTCGGAGTGGGTGTGCTGGTCCTTGGCGTGTTGCCTTGGCTTGCCCCTGGCCGGGCCGTGGCTCAAGACCTCGGCGCGCTCCAAGACCGCCTGGCCATCGCGGAACAGTTGGCTCAGTATTCCTATCGGTGGGACTCGAAAGACTCGGAGGGATTCGCGGACCTCTTTACGGCCGACGGCGCCATGGACCGTCGGCCCGGCGGCACGCTGGTCACCGGTTCTCGGGTGGTCGGGCACCAGGCGATTCTCGAGTACGCGCGAACCTCCCACCAGGGCCGACTCGCCGACCGACAAACGCGGCACCATTTCTCCGCGCTGGTGTTTCTGGAACTCACCGCCGATTCCGCCGTGACCGAAAACATGGCGCTGATCACGCACCAGACCGCGGGCGACAACGCCGCGTTCATTAGTGCGTCGGGTATCTATAGAAACACCTGGAAGAAAACTCCACAGGGTTGGAAGATCGCGGAACGCATACTCTTCACCGACCGCTTTGGCGGTCCGTAACCGGGTGTGTGCCGGTCCGAGAGCGACCCCCTTTCTGCACAGAGGTCAACCATGTTGCGCACAACGAGTATCTGGATACTGGGAATCATCCTCGCGGTATCGGTCGGTCCCGCTATGTCTCAGACAACCCAAGACCTGGTTGACGATGCGCAGAGCCCCGAGAACGTGCTGATTCACAGCATGGGCTACGACCGCAAGAGTTACAGTCCGCTCGCGGAGATCAATACCTCAAACGTCACACGTTTGGTCCCCATCTGGAGCACCAGTCTGATGAACGACGGCGGCGAGCTGGCGGCGCCGACCATCTACGACGGCGTGATGTATGCGATCAACGGAAGCTGGACCTTTGCGATCGACCTAGAGACTGGTCACCAGATCTGGCGGACGCCGGTGACGCTGGAACCAGAGACGCGACGCACCGGATACAACCGAGGCGCGCCAACCATTTACGAGGGCAAGCTCTTTCGCGTGACCTATGACAACCACCTGCTGGCTCTCGATATGGAGACTGGCGCCGAGTTGTGGAACCAGAAGTTTGCCGAGCGGAGTGAAGGCTACTACTCGACCGGAGCCCCGGTCGTGGCCAACGGCGTCCTGATTTCCGGGATGGCCGGTGGCGAGTCGACCACGCGGGGGTTCCTCGACGGGTGGGATCCCGATACGGGCACCAAGCTGTGGCGCCGACACACCATTCCCGCTCCGGGCGAACCCGGGTCAGAGACGTGGCCCGTGGACGGCGAGGGCTGGAAGTATGGCGGCGGTCCGACGTGGCGGTCGGGGTCGTACGACCCGGAGTTGGACCTCGTGTACTGGGGAACCGGCAACGCGGAACCCTATGATCCCAGGCCTCGAGGCGAGTTGGACAGCCTCTACACATCGAGCGTGATCGCCATCCGACCGAAGACCGGAGAGATTGCCTGTCACTTTCAGTACACGCCGAATGACGTCTATGACGTGGACGGCACGGATGAGCATGTTCTGGCCGACATCGCGGTGGACGGGCAGCCGCGCAAGGTGATGATTCAGGCGAACAAGAACGGCTTCCTGTATGTCATTGACCGCACCGATTGCACCCTAATCGCCGCCCCTCCTTACGTCCAAGTGAACTGGGCCACACACATCGACCTGGCCACCGGTCGACCAGTGTTGACGGACATCTATGAGAATTTTCTTGCTGGTGAAGAGGTGGCCATCTTTCCGTCGCGCGGCTCGAACGCGGTGCCCACGGCGTTCAACCCGAACACCGGCCTCATCTACACCAGTACCTGGAACATTCCGCGTATTCAGCAGAT
>CAUZAY010000015.1:0-27070 GCA_963577695.1 Vicinamibacteria bacterium
CGGCGGCGTTGGTGACCCTGTCGCTTCTCATGGTCGTTGCGGTCGGGAGCTATCCTGGCGTCATTGTCATTTGTGGCGCCGTATCCCTCAGTCTGGCCGGGTCGGAGGTCGATGGTCTCCCGCGTCGGCGTCGTCGTGGGCGGCCACTACTGGCGGCCCTGACGCTCGGCGCGGTGGCGGTCGGAGTGCTACACCGTGTCGCCGCCGCCTGGACGACCTGGCGAGCCGCCACCACGGCCATCAGCCTTCCGGGCGGCGACACTGTCGCCGCATGGTCGTGGACGGTGCCGTTCGGTGCGCTTCGTGGCGACGGGGTCGGGGACCGGCTGTCCACCTTGGTTTCGTTGGCCGTCGGTGAACTCCGGCTCCCAGCGGTCCTGCTTGGCGCCATTGGTGTCGTCTTGCTCCTCCGCCGTGTCGCTGGTCGCAGTCTGGTCTGGGCCTGGGTCGCGGCGCTTGTGGCGGTGTCGGTCTGGATGCCGTCGACGTCCTCCGACGGACCACGGGTGGCCATCATCCTGTCCTGGCTACTGGTCGGGGTCGGACTCGACTGGATCTGGCGATCGACCGCCAGAGCGGCCAGGATCAGCGCGATTGCGATGGCGGTCTTCCTGGTCGTCACCGCCACGACGGGGGTACGGGGTACGCGTCCGTGGTCGGCGGCGCTGATCGGGGCGACCCATCTCGACAGAGTGCTGGCCGCGGTGACAGCCGGCTCCCCGCCCCTGCTGGTGACGGAGGGGCCGGTCCTCGATCGGGCGCTCAGAGGCGATCCGTCCCGACTGGTGACGCGCGTGCCGCTGGAACGTTCAGCCGTCAAGCAGTTGCATGACGCCGGTCGGCCGATGATCGCGTTCGATGGTGCCCGTGGGCTCTTGCAGCAGGTGGGGGCGCAGTTCGAGACCGTGTCAGTTCCCGCTGAATCGGTAACGGTGCCACAGCTGCTCGAGGCTCTGCCGCGGGGGGCCATCGTCGCGGCCGCCGGCGGACCACGGCTGGTTCGCGCGATCTCTCCCGACGCTGGCCCGTTGTTCGCCGCGGCCGGCGGTTCAATCGACCTGTTCGGACAGCGCGGAGGCTCCTACGGTGTTGTCGGCGTGATCGGGGGCGGCGGAGAGGCTCTCGAGCAGTCGTCGTCCGACGCCGTCGCGCTCGAACTCGCGGTTGG
Source organism: Vicinamibacteria bacterium (assembly GCA_963577695.1). Taxonomy (GTDB): domain Bacteria; phylum Acidobacteriota; class Vicinamibacteria; order Vicinamibacterales; family UBA8438; genus UBA8438. The sequence continues at coordinate 1,169 of CAUZAY010000015.1, forward strand.
TGATGCCGTGGGGGGGTTCCCGGTGCGCACGATGGCGTCGCTGCGTGTCGTCAGCGATCGGGCTGGAGCGCGGGTGGAGCTGAACGGCGAGGTCGCAGCCCGGGCGGTTGCGGGTCTCGCGCTCGTCGCGATCGCACCGGATGGCGGGCTGTTGATCGCGGTCGCCGACGAGTTCGATCAGGATGGGAACGCGATCCCGCTCGCCGGTGTTGATCCGCCGGTGAGTCAGCTGGCCGGGTGGGAGCCATGCCTGACGTTGCCGACGGGCGAGTGGGTGGATGCCGGTGCGGCCGCGGTCGCTGGCGGAGTTGGGGCCTGGTTGGCGGCTCCTGGAGACCAGCTCACCATGTATGCGACCGCGCGTCGAGAGCGGCCGGTTCGTGTCTGGGCGGACGCCACCGAGATCGCCGAGACGGTGCAGTCGAGCTATCGCCCTGCCGTCAACGAGCAAGGGGCGGCACTGACCGCGCAGCAGGACCGTGACCGAGTGCCTCCGGGCGTGAACTGGTCGGCCGCGGCGGTGGTTCACCGTGTCGAGGTCGCTCGCCCCGGGGCGGCGGCGATCGCGTTTGGCGAGGCGCCGAGGGTGGCGTACGTGCGGTACGAATCGTCGGACCCGACTCGCGAGGGGCTGGAGTTGTGCGGTATCGTCAGTGGCGAGCCGCTCTTCACGACCGGAGCGCCGGCGGTCGCCACGGTGCCCGTGGCTCAGCTGGACACGTTCGGCTGGGGCTGGCATGACCCTGAGCGGGATGGACGCGGAGCGTTTCGATGGTCCGATGGAGCGGAGACCGAACTGCTCGTCCAGCTCACACGGACCGGGCAAGTCGGCGTCGAGGTCGACGCCTCGGCCGCCGCGGCGGACCTGAGCGACGACCCGGTCACGATCGCTCTCGTAGTCAACGGGCAAGCGCTGGCCGTCCAGCCGATGGCCCGTGGGACTCAGACGCACCGTTGGCTGGTGCCCGCCGCCCGGTGGAAGACGGGGATGAACCGCGTCGGGCTGCGTGTGTCCTCGGCCGTCAGTCCCGCCGCGCTTGGCCTCAGCGACGACCAACGTTCATTGGGCATCGCGGTGCGCCGTCTCGAGTTCGCCCTGGTTGAATAGTTGTTGAGCCGTTGCGATGAACGTCTTCCTGATCGACGGGACGTACGAGCTGTTTCGACACTTCTATGCGGTGCCGTCGGCCACCGATGCCGAAGGCCGGGAAGTCGGCGCCGTGCGCGGCGTGGTCGGTTCGGTCCTGGGCATGCTTGAAGAGGACGTCACGCACCTCGGCGTCGCGACCGACCATGTCATCGAGTCTTTTCGCAACGAGTTGTGGCCCGGCTACAAGACCGGGGAGGGGATCGAGCCGGCGTTGTTCGCGCAGTTTCCCCTGTTGGAGGAGGCGCTGGAGGCTCTCGGGGTGTGCGTCTGGCCGATGACTGAGTTCGAGGCGGACGATGGTCTGGCGTCGGCCGCGGTCGCCGCCAGTGCCGATGCTCGCGTCGAGCAGGTGTTCATCTGCACCCCGGACAAAGACCTCGCACAGTGTGTGGTCGGGCGTCGCGTCGTGCAGTTCGACCGCCGCGCCGGGGTCATGCGGGACGCCGACGGCGTGCGTGGGAAGTTCGGCGTGCTGCCAGAATCGATTCCCGACTATCTCGCACTCGTGGGCGACGCGGCCGACGGCTTTCCTGGGCTTCGCGGCTGGGGTGCCAAGTCGACCGCGCTCGTGCTCGCGCGGTATGGCCACTTGGAGGCGATTCCGGATGCCCCGGATCGGTGGGACGTCAAGGTTAGAGGCGCCGCCCGTCTGGCCACCGAGCTCGCCACCCACCGCGACGTGGCCGACCAGTTCCGGGATCTGGCGACGTTGCGCACCACGGTGGAGCTGTTCGAGTCCGTCGACACTCTCCGGTGGACTGGCCCGCGCCCCACGTTCTTCGACCTGTGCGCGAGACTGAACGCGCCGGGGTACTTTAAGCGGGCGCACCAGCTCGCCGACTCACGCGCATCGTGATTGGGCTCGCCGCGCGGAGCGTGATCGCCGGGTCCCGTCCGATCTCCTGTCGGTCGGTCGTGTCCAGCCGACATCGTTGCGCGATGGCCGAGACGACGAGCACCAGTTCCATCATCGCGAACGTGTTTCCGATGCACTGACGCGGTCCGCCGCCGAACGGGAAGTACGCGAACGGTGGTCGTTCGACCGAGTGTGTCGGGTCGAAACGGTCCGGGTCGAAGCGTTCGGGGTCGGTCCAGAATTCTGGGTGTCGATGGGTCACATACGGGCTGGTCAGGACGATCGCACCGGCTGGAATTCGACATCCACCAACGACGTCTTCGTCCATCGGGCGGCGTGAGACCACCCAGGCCGGTGGGTAGAGCCGCATCGATTCCTTCACGACCTGGTCGACATAGCCCAACCGCGGCAGGTCGGCCATGGTCGGCGGCCGTCCGCCCAGCGCCTGGTCGATCTCCTGTTCGAGCCGCTGGCGGACCGAGGGATGCGCGGCGAGCAGATGCCACGTCCAGCCAAGGGCGATCGCGGTCGTCTCGTGGCCGGCCAGAAAAACGGTCATCACTTCGTCGCGAAGCTGCGCGTCGCTCATTCCCTCGCCGGTTTCTTCGTCACGGGCCTCCATCAGCATCGACAGCAAGTCGTCGTTCGACGCCGGGGCCATCGCCCCTGGCAGACCCGCATTCGTCCGTCGCGACGCGATGATTTCGAGAATGACGTCATCCAACGTCTGCATCGCCGAGCGCTGTGCACGGTTGGCTCGGCTTGGCCACCACGCAGGCATCGGGACGACTCGGCCGATGGCCTCATTGGCGCCGTGCAGCATCGTGTGCAATGCCTGACCGACTCGATCGGCTTCCTGGCTGACGTCGGTGCTCAGCAATGTCTCGCCGACAATACGCAGCGTCAGACGCATCATGTCGGCCGTGACGTTCACGGTCTCAGATGGTGATCTGAGCCAGTGGTCGACGAGATCACCGGCCGCCGACGTCATGGTGTCGCCGAAGCCCGCGATCCGGTCCCGGTGAAACGCCGGTTGCACGATCCGCCGCTGGCGTAACCAGTGGGCCCCCTCGCTGGTCAGCAACCCGTTGCGGAGAAACACCCGGAGCACGCGGAATCCGCGGGTACCCTTGTCGTACCGGTTGGCGTGGTCTTGCAGCACCCGGCGTGCATCGCGCGGATGGGCCACCAGGAATAGTGACCGATTCAGCAGTCGGAAGCGGACGACATCGCCGCATGTCCGGAAGCCGGACATGAGGAGACCCAAGGGGTCTCGCCGGAAATGGGGCAGACTCCCCAGCACGCCGGGAGCGGGGTACGTAGGGGCTGGGCCGGACACGTCAACTAGTCGCTGGCGTTGGCGCCGACGAACGCCGCCAGCCGTCTCAAGTTCTCAGGCGAGAGGTCGAGGAACTCGACCCCGAGCCCGCCGCCGCGGGTGTTTCGGGCAATGGCCGTGCAGGTGATGAATTCGTCGCCGACCGGGAGCTTGAAGCGCAGGTTCAAAATGGCGCCGATGCTCGCGCCCGCACCCTGGATGTAGGCGCCGCCGACACTGAGATCGCCGAGTCGTTCGTTACCGCGCGAGAAAATGCCATCTTCGCCTCGCCACACGTCGGTGCGAAAACTGACGCGGCGGTGGATTCTTTGCTCTTCCATGGTTGCGACGGCCGGTCTGGATTTCTGGTGTCCCTCCACCGACCAGTCTAAATTGTAACGTGCTCTGATTCCCCGCCAGCAACGTCCTGGGTCACAATGGCCGGGTGAGTCGCCTGCACGACGCGTTGGGGGGGCGGCGGGAGCGGGACTGGCGCCGGCCTCGCCAGGCACCGCGGTCTCTCGACCAGCTTGGGTGGACGCCGAGTCCCCAATCCCGATTCCTACGGTTGACCAGGAGGTTTGGCGCCATTCGCCTCGGACTGCTGGTCTGTGGGTTGCTTTGGGCGATCTGGTGGGTGGTAAGCGTCCTTGATCGAGGCCTGGCCGGAGTAAGATGACGAGTTGTCACCCTGCGCGCAGTACTAGCGGCCGGATTCAGCCCCGGGCGAATGTAGCGGGACTTTCACCACGGGCTAGCCTAGGCTAGGAGGCTGCTGAAAACGTTGGAGGGGGTTCTCTGCCGCGGCGTCTGTCTGGCAAGGCGCGACGAGGGAGCAGCCAAGCGGGCTGTGACCGAGGAAGCAACACCGCCAGACGGGCGCCTCGTCGGAAAACCTAGGCATTGATCGATGACACGCACGTTGCCGCCCTGGGCCCGAGAACTGCTCGACAGCCACCCTGATGGACCCCGCCCGTCTCCGGCCGATCCGATGCCCACCTGGCTCGAGAGCGAGCTGGCCCGCGTGCCGCTGTGGGCCCGCATCCGTCAGACACCGGAGATCAGGCAGCGCCATCCGTTCCTGCTGATCGAGGATCTCCGCAAACAGCCGGACCTGATGCGCCAGGTGCTCGAGCTGCGGTCCGAGTTGGCGGCGCTGGCCCACCGGCTCATCGATCAAGGCATCCGACATCTCGTGTTCACCGGGTGCGGGTCCGCGTTTCACAGCTCCCAGTTCGGGTCGTTCATCTGCCGGAAGTGGAGCGGATGGACAACTGAGAGCCACGACTCGCTGGAGTTCACGCATCACTGGGCTCAAGGGCAGGAACCGACGGCGGTGGTGGTGCAGTCGGCCACCGGGTCGACGGCCGAGACTATCGACGCCGCCCGGCATGCCGTCGACCATGGTCTGGTGACCGTGGCCCTCACCAATACGGCGAGTAGCGCCCTCGAGGCGCTCTGTGACGAGACCATCTGTTTCCCGACGGGGCAGCGCTGCGGTCCCGCCGTGTCCGTGCTGACCACCCGTCTGATGATGTTGTACGTGTTGGCGCTGGAGGTGGGTGCCGCCACCGGCAAGCTCAGCGCCCACGAGGCCGACGAGCTCGGGAACGCCATCGGTCACCTGCCGGACGCCGCCGCGCAATTCCTCCGCGAAGAGGATTTGAACGTGTCGCAGATTGCGAATGCGCTGAACGATCAGAAGGCGCTGCTGCTGGTGGGCGGCGGACCGAACTGGTTTTCCGCCCGCGAGGGCGCGCTGAAGGTCGAAGAAGAGAGCAGTCTGCTGTGCAAGGCATACCGCCCCGCGGGGTATCTGCACAACGCTATTCCCGTACTCGCCGACACCGTGGGAACCGTTGTCATCGCACCGCCGGGGAAGGCGTACGGGCGGCTGCATGACGTCGTGCGGACGGCCCGCGCGGCCCGGTCACCCAGCCTCGCCCTGGTGGTCGAAGGCGATGACGCCATCGCGCCCGACGCGTCGTTCGTGATTGCCGTGCCCGGACCGCTCGGCGAACTGCTGATGCCGCCGCTGGCCGCCGTCGCATTTCAGCTGCTCGGCTACTACCTGGGCGCAGAGCGCGGTATCAACCCAGACACCCTCCGGTCTGACGATCTCGACCACGCCAGAGCCTGGCTGACCGCATTTCCCTTCGGCTCCCAATAACCGTTTTCCGGACGGGGCATCCCGGCTGGCCGCGTTGCTTCCTCGGTCACGGACTGCCTGTCTGAGCCTTCCCGAGACGGGGCTACGCCCCGAACCCCACGCCGGTGCTCGCGGGGACCCCGTCGCCCCACTCCGCACCGGCGGCGGCGCGCATTGTCGCGCGCCCTCGCCTTGCCATCCGTGCGCTGCGCTCCGGAAAACCCCGGGTGGGTCCGGGCGGCAGCCCGTCTCAAACACGATACGAATGTCGGTTTCGCACGACGTAACACGTCACGTGGTGCCCCTGCCTCGTCCGATGCTGGTGCGTATAGCGGGTGTGCGACTGATGCGCCTGGTGCTGATGCCGGCCACGTTGCACGTGGCAGGCCACCACATGGTCACAGTCGAGTCGATGCTGATGGTGGTAGTTGGCGGCCGCCACGGGCCGGTGGGCATGCACGCTGATGCAGGCTCCGGTCATTGTCAGCAATCCCACAACGGCGACCAGGGCCAGCCTCGCCACCGCCGTGAAGCCGCGGTGTTTCGAGAGGACCCGCAGCGCGTGTCGCACGTCCCGGCTGATATCGCCCATGGACTGATTAGACACCAGCTTGTCTGAGTCTCACTCTCGTGGGGCTACGTCGCGGCGCGGACTCTCGTGGTCGAGGCCGGGAACCGCGCCAATGCGTCGAACCTGCGGGTTGGACGGCGCACCAACTTACCCCCGCAGTTGGGGCACTGATGCTGCAGCGGCCCGCCCGCGCAGTCCGCACAAAACGTACACTCGAATGAACAGATCATGGCGCCCACCGAGTCTGGGGGAAGGTCGCAGTCGTAACGTTCGCAGTTGCGTCGAAAGTCCAGTATTTTGCCTCCAGTTCACCTATAATCAGTTGGTTGTCCGGTGATATCCATCCACGACTCGATCCCGGTCCGAGGAGCTACCCATGGAACCAGCGCCCACCTTCGCCACACTGTTGTTCACCGCTGGTGCGGTGGTGCCTTTCGCCGTCGTCGCCGTCTGTTTCGTGCTCGGCCTGATCAAACGGTGAGGCGTTGGCCTTGACCGTCGGCGGTCGCGCGCGAGCCCGTCACCGCGGGTCGGCACCCATCACCTCACGCGCTGACCCATGCGACACGTACCCTGTTTCACCATAATTTTTTCGCTCCTGGCGTGTTTGACCGTCAGCGGATGTGGCGACGCCAGCCACGAGGGCGTGACCCCGTCGTCTCGCCAGCTGTTGATCGTGCTCGACGGGCTGCGTCCGGACTACGTCACCCCGCAGATCATGCCCGCGTTGTACGCGCTTGGTCAGCGTGGGGTGGTCATGGCCCGGCATCATGCCGTATACCCCACCGTGACCCGGGTGAACGCCTCGTCGATCTCCACCGGCGCCTACCCCGAGACCCACGGGCTGATGGGGAATTCCGTGTTCTTTCCCTCTGTCGACCCTGGCACGTTCCTCAACACCAGTGACCGCGCCAATCTGCTGCGAGTCGAAACGGCCGGTTCGCCGTTGCTGACGGCGACGACGCTGGGCGAGGTCTTGGAGACGGTCGGGCACCGACTGCTGGTCGTGAGCTCGGGTTCGAGCGGGTCCTCGTATCTGCTGAACCACACGGTGGCTGGGGGTGCCATTCTGCACTATGAGTATGGAACCCCCGACAGCCTCCATCGTGAGGGGCTGGCCAAACTCGGTCCGGTGCCTGAGGCGGGCACGCCGAACCATGCGAGAAATCGCTGGATCGTCGATGCCTTCCTGGAACTCGCCCTCCCTGAGATCGATCCCGCGGTGACGGTTTTGTGGCTGAGTGATCCCGATACGACGGCGCATCAGCATGGCATCGGGCACTCGGTGACCACCGAGGCGCTGTTTCGTCTGGACGCCGAGATTCAGCGAATTCAGGACGGGCTCGACGCGGCGGGTTTGTTGGACACGACGAACATCTGGGTCACGTCCGACCACGGGTTTTCAGAGCACACGGGCGGCGTCGACCTGACGGCGTTGCTGGCGCCGTTCGCCGGTGCGCTCGATGACGGCTCGCCGCGTATTGTGGCGGGCGCCGGCGCGATCTATGTGCGTGACGACGACCGCACGACGATTGCCGAGATCGTCGCCGCTCTACAGGACGCGGACGAGGTCGGCGCGGTGTTCACCGAAGCCACCAGCCCTGGCGCGAGCGAGGGGTGGGTGCCTGGCACCTTGTCCTTCGATCTCGCGCGATGGGAGCACGAGCGGTCGGCTCAGATTCTGTACTCGCCCGCTTGGACCAATGACGTCGGCCCATACGGATTCCTCGGCACAGCCGCACAGGGTGGGGTCGCTGGCCATGGGAGTTCGAGTCCGTTCGACATTGGCAACACCCTGGTCGCCGTGGGTCCCGATCTGAAGGAACGCACGCGGGTCGAGTCGCCGACCGGCAACGTCGACTTTGCCCCGACGTTCTTGCATCTGCTTGGTGTCGAGGCGCCGCTCTCGATGCAGGGGCGGGTGCTGCGTGAAGCGTTGCGAGATGATGGGACCACGGCCCCCGTCAGCGTCGAGACGACCGAGGTGACGGTCGAGAACGATGACGGCGCGTACCGGCTGACGGCGGTGGTGTCCGCCGTTGGCGGGCGGACCTATCTGGATTACACCACGGTCGAGCGCCGTTGACTTTCGTCTGGGGTCCCAGGACTGGTGAGACGGTCCACTAGCTCTCCATCGGCGTCCTGTTGTCGCCGGTCTGGTCTTGGACGACCCTCCCGTCAAAGAGATGGATTTCGCGGCCCGCGTGCAGTGCGTAGCGCGGGTCATGGGTGACCATGCAGATGGTCGAGCCCTCTCCGTGCAACTGCTCCAGCAGGGTCATGACCGCCTCGCCGTTCTTCGAGTCCAGGTTCCCCGTCGGCTCGTCGGCCAGGAGAATCGACGGCTGTCCCGCCACCGCGCGAGCGACCGCCACGCGCTGCTGCTGACCGCCGGACAACTGGCTCGGTAGGTGCTTGGCGCGATGGGCCATCTCCACCTTTTCAAGCGCTTCGTGGACGCGCTCTTTTCGCTCGGCCGGACGCATACCGCGATAGGTCAGCGGGAGCTCGACGTTCTCGTAGACCGAGAGGTCGCCGATCAGATTGAAGCTCTGGAAGATAAATCCGATCTCGCGGTTCCGGGTGCGGGCGCGCTCGGACATCTTGAGCGTCGCGACCGGCTGTCCGTTCAACTGATACTCGCCGTCGGACGGCGTGTCGAGCAGGCCAAGAATGGACAGCAGGGTCGACTTCCCACAGCCTGAGGGGCCCGAAATCGCGATGTACTCGCCGGGGAAGATCTCGAGGTCGACGCTCTCGAGCGCGTGTGTTTCCACTTCGTCGGTCAGAAAGACTTTGGTGACTTTGTCGAGATGAATCAACGGCTGCGTCGCCTCATTCACAGGTTGTTCTCCGTGTCTCTTCCGTCAGTTCAATCGGACACGGTCAAACGCGTCCCATTGCGACATATCAGATAGCACGACCTGGTCGCCCGGTTGCAGGCCTTCGATGACCTCGATCGTGTTCACCGAACTGCGGCCCAGGCTCACCCGGGTCCGCACCGCTTCGTCGGTCTCTGGCTGGAGCTTGAACAGACTGACGATCGATTCCTCTTGCCCGAACACCGGCCGCCCAACATAGATAACGTCTTCCAGACGCTCGAGTTCGATCGTACCGTCCACCGTCGTATCCGGTCTGGCCCCGCGCGGGAGCTCGCCGTCCAGCGCGACGTCGACGGTGACCGTGCCCGCCGTGACCGCCGGGTCGATCCGGATCACGTGACCAGGAATGATCCCATTGCGGGTGTCGATCGACGCTGGTTGTCCCACCTGAATATCGCGGGCCTGTGTTTCAGGAATGCGTAGCTCTGCCTTGAGGCGTGACGGATCTCCGACGCGGGCCAGGTTTGTTCCGGGCGTGACACTCGCGCCTTCTTCCAGCGGCACTTCCTGGAGCACGCCGGCCACGCCGGCCGTCAGCCGCAGATCGCTCACTTCCTGTTGGCGAAGCTGGTAGATCGTTTCCAGCCGATCGACGTCGGCTTGTTCGGCCGCGAGCTCCGTTTCCATGACATGGGTCTGGATCTCCAGCCGTTGCTGTTCGATGCCGTTCTGCGTGCGCAACTGTTCCGCCCTCGATTGCTTCTGACGGAGCGAGAGTTCCGACACCAGCTGATCCGTGAACAGCTCCTGCTCCAACTCCGCCTCATACTCGGCGAGCGATGCTGCCGACTCCGACGTCGCTACGAGCGCCTGCTGTGACAGCAGCTGTTGATCCAGGGCGACTACGCGGCTCTTGTACCGAGCTCGCGCCGCCTTCAGGCTCAACTCCGCCTCGATGGCGCTTTGCTCGAGCTGGGGGTTGCTCAGTTCGACGATGACCGTTTCCGGCTCGACGTCCACGCCTGGTCTCAGCAGGATCTTTTCCACCGTGCTGTTCGTGAGAGCCGAGATCCAGCGAATCTGTTCGGGCACCAGGGTGCCAGTGCCACGGACCTGTCGAAGCATTTCACCGCGTTGCACCGTATCCATGAACACCGTGTCGCGGTCCACCCGCGGTGCCGCCGGTTCCAGACGTGAGACGCCCACCGTGACCATGATGAGCACCACGGCGAACGCGGTGCTGTACAGGATCCGACGGACCTTCTTCGCTCGGGCGATGTCCGGACGCGCAATGTCCACCATGTGATCGTTCCTCGGCGCCGTCGAATGGCGTCACCTTGCCACTTCGGAGCGCATCCTCGGCAACATCTGATCGATTAGTCACCGCGACAGACCGATTAGACGGATGCTAGGGCTCGAAAGTTTTCCGAGATACGACGCGCCGTCGCCTAGGCCTCCACGATTCCGGCGACGGCCGTCGACAACCTGACCCAGTTCTCGGTTTCTTCATCCAGCTGGCGACGACCGCGAGGGGTCAGCTCGTAGTACTTCGCCTGACGATTGTTCTCGGACTTGCCCCACCGGGCTCGGATCCACCCTTGCTGCTCGAGCCGGTGCAACGCCGGGTAGAGTGAGCCTTGATTCACCTGCAGGACATCCTTCGACATCTGATGGATCCGCTGAGAGATGCCCCACCCGTGCCTCGCGCCTGTGGACAGTGTTTTCAGCACCAGGAGGTCCAACGTTCCCTGCAGCAGATCCGTTCGGCTCTTTGTCACCTGTCCTCCTCGTAGTGTTCTCCAAAACGGTACTGGTCTCTCTTGTCGATTGTCAAGGGGAGCGCGCATCCTGACATCACCCGGCTTGATAGCCGACCTCAGAAATGCGAAATTTTCAGCACGGGTAATTTTTTAGCATTGGCAAGGAGCGGCACCGGATGCCCAGACCGTCACACAACCAGTTGGCCCGCCGTGAGCGTCAGATCATGGAGATCGTGTATCGCCTCGGACGGGCGACCGCGGCCAGTGTGCTGGCCGAGCTTCCCGACCCGCCGAGCTATTCGGCGGTGCGCGCGCACTTGCGGATCCTGGAGGACAAGGGGCATTTGCGTCACGGTCGGGAAGGCGCCCGTTACGTGTTCAAGCCGACCGTTGGGCGGGCGCGTGCCCGGCGGTCGGCCCTGACGCAGGTCGTACAGACGTTCTTCGATGGCTCTGCGGAACAGGCGGTGGCCGCGTTGCTCGACCTCTCGCACGAAAAACTCTCAGATGATGACCTCGACCGTCTGTCCGGGCTGATCGATAAGGCCCGTCAGGAAGGAAGGTAGCCGTGGACCAGATCAACCTGTTCACCATCTCCGCGGATACATGGCTGACCGCCATGGCCGAGACGACGCTTCGCACCTCGGTGATTGTGCTCGTTGCGGGGTGTCTTGCAGTCGGGCTGCGACGAGGTCCCGCGACGTTGCGCCACCTGGTCTGGGCCCTGGCGCTTGCGGGGGTCCTGCTGGCTCCGGTCACCGGCACGTATCTGCCGGCGATTGACCTTCCGCTGCCGTCGTTCTCTAACCTGTCCGCCGAGCCGTCGGACAACGCCACCTTCGCTCACGACTCGCGCGCGGTCCAGCGACCCGACCCGGGGCGCGCGGCACCGCGAGTCACCCAGCCGGCCCATGGGGCGGCCCAGACGCCGACGGGGGCCGTCGAACCTTCGTCGGGCTCTGCGCCCGCCGAGATCGCCCCCGTCATGATGCCGCGCGTCGGTGGCTGGCCGGGGCCGGACCGCCTCACGTCAGGATCGACGCTACCCCCCTGGTTCTTGGGTTCTGGCTCCTTGGCGCCGCCATGCTGCTGATGCGAACCGGCCTCGGGTGTCTGGCCACCCGTCGTCTCCGCCGGAAAGCCGCGCCACCGGTTGACCACGAATGGGCGCGCCTCGCGGTCGAGCTGACCCGCCAGCTCGGCCTCACCCGGCCGGTTCGGATGCTGAGCAGCTCGCGGGCCGCCATGCCGATGACGTGGGGATGGTGGCGGCCGGTGGTGCTGGTCCCGGCGACCGGCGACTGGTCTACGGCCCGCAAGCGGGTCGTGCTGTGCACGAGCTCAGCCACGTCGGCAGGTACGACTGCGTCTGGCAGTTCGTGGCGAACCTGGCCTTGTCGGTCTACTGGTTCAATCCGCTGGTCTGGCTTGCCGTCCGAGCTCAGCGGGTCGAGCGCGAGCGGGCCTGCGACGACGCCGTGGTGCGGGCCGGCACGCAGGCCTCGTCTTATGCCGACCACCTGCTCGAGATTGCGCGCGGCCATCGAGAGCCCCGCTGGTCCGGCATCGCCGCTGTCGCCATGGCCCGGCGTTCTCAACTCGAAGACCGCTTGCTCTCGATTCTGGCGCCCGGTCGCCGACCCCCGACCAGTCGTAGTATGGCCGTCGCCGTGACGACGGCGATGACCGTGGTGATCGCCTCGCTCGCCGCGGTGACGCCATCGGTCCGCGCGGCCTCGCGTGGCGAGGGAGCACCACCGGTCGTGGGTGTGGGCGCGCCGGCCGCCTACACCCAGGTCGCGGTCGCGCCGGTCGCCCCGGCGTCTGAAGCCGCGGCGTCCTCGACGGCGCCCAGTGAGGCCGGTGGGCAGCGATCGGAGCCGGAGGCGGGTCGGCCGGACCTTCGCGTCGCCGACCTCGAGGCGCGGCTGCAGCGGCAACGCGACTCTGTGCAGCAGGTCGCCCTGCGCAACCAGCGCAGCATGCACGAGATGGAGCTGGCCCAGCGTGAGCTCGTGCAGGCGACCGAGCTGCATCAGGACAACCTCCATCGCCTGGCCGACGACCGGATGGTGGTTGAGGACCTGCGTTTGCGAGTCCACGAGGAGATGGCCAGGGTCCAGACGCGTGTCGCTATCGGCCACGCGCCTCTTGATCCGCGCGTGGTCGAGTTGTTGATCGAGTCGCTGTCGGACGACGACGCCGGGGTCCGCGAGCGCGCAGCGCAGGGGCTTGGGCGCAACCAGGTTCCCGATGCGGCGGGCCCTCTCAGCGAGGCGCTGCGTGACACGGAGGCTGGCGTACGGGCTGAGGCCGCGTGGGCCCCGGGTCGCCTCCGCGATCCGACGGCGGTGGCCGCGTTTGGGGTCGCGCTTGATGACCCCGAACCCCGGGTCCGGGCGGAGGTCGTCGAGGCGTTGGGACGTATCCGTGATACCGCGGCCGTTTCACCCTTGGTCGCGGCCCTGGCGGACAGCGAACCCCACATTCGGCGGGAAGCGGCCGAGGCTCTGGGCAAACTCCGCGATGGCGGCGCCGTTGATGGCCTGGTCGCCGCGCTCACGGATAGCGACCCGTCGGTTGCCCGGCACGCGGCGGAAGCGTTGGGCCAAATCCGTGATGCGGCCGCGGTAGAGGGTCTCGTCGCGGCACTCCGACATCAGGACTCGCACGTCGTGCACGCATCGGCTGAGGCCTTGGGCCGGATTCGCAGCGAGGCGGCGGTCGACGGTTTGACCGACGCGCTGCGACACGCGGAAGACGTCGCCGTGCAGCAGATCATCGAAGCGCTGGGGCGTATCGGTGGCGACCGTGCGCTCGAGGCCCTGATCGAGGCGGCCGACGATGCCAGCCCCGCCGTGAGACAGGCGGTGATCGAGGCGCTCAGCCACCAGCGGTGGTCGAACCGTATCGCGCCGGGGCCGAATCCGAGAACCGACCCGGACCCAGTGGTAGCGCCAACGCCAGACTGAGGGGCAGGGCCGAGCCAGGGCTCCGTGCGGAGCCCCGACGCGGGTGTCTCATTGCCCTAGACCACTTCGTTGCTCGGCCCACCGACGCCGGCCACTTCCACGCGTAAGTGTCGCCGGGTCCCCTGGGCGGATCAGTGCTTCCGGCCGCCTCGGCGGCGGCCGCCACTTCGACTGCTGCCACTGCGATTCCCGCCACTGCGACTGCCGCTGCTGCGGGCACTATTGCCACGACCGGGTGTCTGTGGACGAGCGGGTTGGACCCCTGCAATCAGGCGGTCGTACTTACCCATGATGACGTCCCACCGGTAGTTGGTGCGGACGTAGCCACGGCCGTTCCGCCCGAGTGCCGCCCGCAGGCGGGCATCCTGGACGAGCAGACGGAGACACTCGCGGAATTCGTCTCGGTTCGCGTAGTAGAGTCCGCCGTTGCTGCGCTGGCAGTGGTCCATGACGACTTCACTACGAGCGTTGGCCAGCACCGGAGTGCCGATCGAGAACGATTCGAGGGCGAGCAACGACAGGCTCTCGAACGGAGAAGGCACGACGACCACCGTCGCGGCTTCGAGGGCTTCGAACCGCTCGGCCTCGGACAGAAGGCCGGCGAACCGGATGTGCGGCGCGTCCGGAATGGGCATCAACTTCATGCCCATCAGTACCAGCGAGGCGTCGCCCTCCGACTCCGCATAGGTGTTGAAGTAATCGATCAGCTCTTCGCACCCCTTGCCCGGGTCGATCCGGCCGCCGTACAGCACGAGGGGTCCGTACAGGCGATGCCGTCGGCGGAAGACAGCGCCGCGCGAGGAGAGCCGTGAACCAACCTCGTTGTTGCCGTTGGTGCCGACCTCCTCCGACCGGTCGTCGTCATCGCTTGGTTCATTCGACTGGGCCGCGGTCGTCACGTCGTGACGTTGGGAGGGAGGCAGTTCGACGCCGCATCCCACGGTCTCTTCGAGCTTCGCGGTGGTCGAAAACAGCTGCTTCAGGAATCCGCGTTCGACGGTGGTGTTGTACGCGATACCCGCCGGGGCCGAGAACACGTCGCGATACATACCCAATCTGATGGCCGGCTCGTCATGCGCCGTCGGCACCAGAATGCTGCGGGCCGGGTCGACCTTCACGCCGAGCACGGTGGGCGCATAGAGATACGTGAAGAAAATCAGGGCGTCGTACGACCGGTGGTGCTGTTCGAGATACGACTGCAGCCCGGGGCTCCACGGCCCCTGTCGTTTCAGCCACTCGGCTTCGTCGGCGGGCGAGTGGTCGTGGTGGAAAATCCAGTCCGAGTATTCGTTGAACGACGCGATGTCCCGTTCGCGGTCATTGGCGAATCGCCGCACCGTGACGCCGCGAATCCGGTCCTCACCCTCCGGGTACTCGTTCTTCCAGGTGATGTAGTCGCGGGCGCAGGTGGTGAGCACCTCGACTTGATGGCGGCCGGCAAGTCTCTCCGCGATCAGCCGACAGTGATATTCGGAGCCGCCGAGTATCTCCCCGCCGTATCGTTGGATGACGAAAGCGATTTTCACGGATGTCCTGGCGCTTGATGTCTGATGTCGGAGGAGTGAATGTCGGGTCGCGTCAGGAGGCGAATCGCGCCACGAGCTGGTCCAGGTGTGTCTCGAAGCGCGCGTCGGCGAAGTCGTGCAACCGGCGTCGCTGGCCTTCGAGGACGCCCTCGCGCAAGTCGTCATCGTACACCAGGAGACCCAGCATTTCTGCCGCGTACTCCAGGTCTTTGGGTGAAAAGGCCACCCCGGCGCCCCCCAGCGTTTCCGGAACCGCGGTGGACGCGTACGCCAACACCGGGACGTCGGTCGCCATGGCTTCTATCAACGGCACACAGAATCCCTCGTGCTCGCTCAGTGACACATAGGCGCTCGCCGTCCGGTAGAACGCGGCGAGGTCGGCGTCCGGGACAGACCCGACGAACCAAAACCGCTCACTGGTCATCTGATACTGCGACATCAGAGCCCGGAGCATCGCGTAGTAGCGGGGACAGGCGTCCTCACGCCCGACAAAGATGAATCGGTGGAACGCGTCGACGTAGCGTTTGTAGTGCTCGGCCAGTCGGAGGATGTCTTCAATTTTCTTGTTGGGCGCCATCCGACCGACGAACAAAATGTTGGTCAGTCCGTCGCAAAGCACGCGCTCGAGGGCGGGTCGAGGCGGCGCCTCCGTCAGCCGAGCGGTGTCGACCGCAATCGGGAACACCCCGGTGTCGCGGAAGCCAAGTGTTTCCAGCTCGCTCCGGTTGAATTCCGAATCACCGAGGGCCAGGTCGACATGACCGACCAGCCCGGCCAACTCCTGTCGTCCGCGGGTCACGATTGCGGCGATGCCGGCGTCGTACCCGGCAAAGAAATGTGCCGGGGTGATGTTGTGATATTGGAGGACCCGTCCACGGGGCAACGCCGCCAGCGCTTCGCTCATCGGCGAGGCGATCGCGAAGTGCAGGATGGTCAGGTCACCTTGGCGTGCCGCCGGGTCCTCGAAGGCGCCGATGTTTCCCGTCAGGTCGTCATCGATCGTCAGCGCATAGATCTGCGACGCGTGACCGCGCGCGCGGAGCAGTCCGCGGACGCGTCGCGCGCTGTCTCCCACCGCGTCACCACGGTGGGCGGCCGGTAGCCACTGGTTGATGACCATCAGGGGTTTTCGCCCCGCTCGCCGGGGGCGAACGGCAGGGCTTTGTAGGCCGAGGGTCGATACAGACGCAATTCTTCCAACCGTTCCCACTCGTCGAATCGCGGCCAGAAGTCCCAGCGCACCTCGACGGGCTTGCATCGTGGCGACTGTCGTACCCCTTCGATTGCCTTGAGGAGCACACCGCCGAAATCCTGCGCGAGCAGGCGGTCCAGTGCGGCGTCTTGACCACGCACAATCTCCTCCTCCAGCGCCGGGTTCGAGAGGATGGTGTCCATCAGCGAGGCGACGTGTCTGGGGTCCTTCCGCTGGTAGAGCACACCGGCGTCGTCCATCGTCGCCGGCACGGCGGCGGCGGCGTAGGCCATCACCGGCACGCGCTTATGGAACGCCTCGACCAGCGGCACGCAGAAGCCCTCGTGCTCGCTGGCCGACAGGAACAGGTCCGCCACGTCGTAGCATGCTGACAACGCCGCGTTCGAGACGTGACCGAGGATGTGGACATCCGGAATGTGGAGCGTCGCGATCAGGTGATAGAGCGACGTCAGATACGATTCGAAGCCGCCGTATGACCCCACGAGGAGCAACCTCGCATTGGGCTGATGTTTGACGCGGCACGCGTGATAAAAGCGAAGGACGTCTTCAATCCGCTTGTTGGGGATGATGCGACCCACGAACAAGATATTGGGACGCTCGTCGTCGAACTCGCTGATCAGCGTGTGGTCGGGGGGTTCGTCGAGATGAGCGAAACTCGGTACGACCGGGAGCACGCCCGTGCGCGGGAAGCCGAACTGCTCCAGCTCCTGGCGGTTGAACTCTGAATCGCCCAGGGCCAGGTCGCAGCGGTTGACATAGGCGCGCAGCTCTCGTCGGCCGCTGTAGCACTGCCGCACGAGATCCTTGTTGACCCCGACGAAGTACTCGGGCGGCGTGATGTTGTGATAGACGAGCACCATGCGGTCGGGCAGGGCGTAGGCGATACGTGAGGCGCGCGATCCGATCGAGAAATGATGAATCAGGATGTTGTCGGGATGCGATGCTTCGACCAGATCGCGGTAGTCGCGGGTCAACGGCTCGAGACGGGGTTCTGCCGTTTCCACAAAAATTTCAGACTCGTAGCCGGCCGCCCGCACCGCCGCCTGGATCCCGAGCACCTCGTTGCCGATGGCATCGCCATAGCCCAGCGTGGCCAGTACCTGGTGCACCGCCGGACGACCCGATACAGAGGCGCCGGTCACGACTCGCCCGCTTCCTCGGTGCGTGTGACGGATGCCGGTCCGGTGGGCAACTGGTCCACGAGCTCGCGCCCCGGCGGCAGGTCGCGTCGCCGACGCCCGAGCCAACCCGGCAGCGGCTCCGGCCGACTGTCAGTGCTCCGGTCCGCGCGCTCGAGTCGGTCCAGCATCGTCAGATACTTTCGCTCGATCACCGGCCAGGTGTAGTGGGTGTTGAAATAGGTGCGCCCGTTGGCGCCGAGGGCGCGGCGCAGCGCGCTCTGGGACAAAATGGTGTGGAGTGTCTCGGCGAACTCCTCGTAGCTGTCGTAGTACAATCCGGCGTTGCTGCGCGCGCACTGGCCCGCGAGGACGTCGCACCGGCCGTTCGCCAGCACCGGCCGACCGAGCGCCCACGCCTCCAGTGTCACCATCGACAGGCTTTCGTAATACGAGGGCATGACCAGCAAGTCGGCCGCCGCCATCGCGTCGAATTTTTCTTGGTCACTCACGAACCCGAGATGGCGAATCTGCGGGTGCTCCGGAATTGGCATCACAGGCTTGCCAATGAGCACCAGCGTGAGCGCCGGTGCAATCCGCGCGTATCGCCGGAAATACTCGAACAGTTCCCGACAGCCCTTGTTCTCATCGATGCGCCCAACATAGATGATCGTGGGCCCTGACATACCGGTGACCTGCCGGAACCTGTCCGGCTGGGGGTCGGCGGGCACCTCCGAGCCGATGCCGACCACGACACCAGGCACCGAGTCGTTCTGTGACACGGCGGTGATCAGGGCCCGCTCCTCGTAGGAGTTGTACATGAGTGCCCGGACGCTGCGAAAGCTGCCGGCGAAGATGCGCAACCCGAGCGCCGGGTCTCGCTCGGCCGTTGGCACGAGGAGGCTGCGACCGGCGGTCACGCGGAGTCCGTGATACGCATGGTAGTACCGGAAGCTAAAAAAAATGCAGTAGTCGTAGTCGGCCCGATGGCGGCGCAGGTGATTCACCAACGCGGGGCTGGTCGGGCCCTCACTGCGAAGCCAGGCGAGTTCGGCCGCGACCGAGTGTCGCTGTTCGAAGACCTGCGTCGACCGCCGGCCGAAGTCGTCGACGTCGCGCTCGCGGCTGACTGGAAACCGGCGCACCGGTACGTCGTTGACGATGTCCAGTCCCGGGTCGAGCTCGTTACGCCAGGTGATGTAGTCGCGGGCGCACGTTGTGAGCACCTCGACCTGGGCATGACGTGCGAGGTGTTCGGCGATGTACCGCGCATGCAACTCGGCGCCGCCGTTTAGATCGGCGCCGTATCGCTGAACGACGACCGCCAGCTTCACGGTTCGCTGGTGCCGTTGTCCGCATCCGGCTTGGACGGTTCCGTCGAATCCGCCGCCGGGGCCGCCGCGGGGGCCGGGGCTGGAGCCGCGACCGGGGCCTCCTGGGTGGCGGGCGGGGGATCCGGGGACGCCGCGTCCGCTGGACTGGTCGGCGCGGTCGACGCCGGGGTCGGTGCGGTGGCCGCTTCCGGCGTCGCGACTGTCGTCGCCTCGCTCGGCGTGGTCACGGCCGTCGTTGTCTCGCCTGACGGGGTCGACGTAGTCGTTGTTTCGCCTGACGGGGTCGACGTAGTCGTCGTCTCGCCCGACGGGGTCGCGGGAGTGGTCGCCTCGCCTGACGGGGTCGCGGGGGTCGTCGCCTTTCCCGACCCGTTGCCGGCGACCGGACGGGCCGCGTTGGTATCGCCCTCAGCCGGACCTTCGGGCCTCCGCCGCGATCGGCGTCGCCGCCGGCGCGTCCGGCCAGAGCCAGTGCCCGAGGCGTCGGCCGACTCACCGTCACCCTCGGTCGTGTCCGGCGGCCGTGGGCTTCGCTTCTGGACCACCGATTCCAGCGCCCGCGAGCGCCGTTCCGAGAAGTCCAGCCGTCCCGCGACCGATTCGACGAGCATCTTGTGGTTCTTGACGTCGACCGACAGCCGGGTCATTTCGACGACCAGGTTGTTCAGTACCTCGTAGTTCAAGGCATCGAGTTCCTCGCGCGCCGCAAACTTCTTGCCCACGCGGTCGAACTGCGTGCTCACGCGTTCGATCAAGTCGGTCTGACGCTCAAGGAGCTGCACCGTCCACGCGTTGATTTCGGCTTGCCGGGATAGGGCAAACACGACCGGCGTCGGGTTGAAGAACAGTTTGAGCAACGGATTCAGGAGCTTACGGATCAGACGGATCAATTTCCCCATCGGTCCTCTGGACGATACGTAGATCGTCTCTTGATCGAAGTCGAATACTTCGGGTGGCGGGGCGAACCCGCCGTGTGGCGGAATCGGCTCGATACGCCCCGGGTTGTCGAGCTGTCGGAAGTGCTCGACCAGGTCGGAGCGCACCTGCCCCGGGTCGAGAAAACTCTCCAGCTTGACCGTGGCCAGCTCGTGAATCTGCTGCTCGGTGTAATCCGCGCCGCGCTTCTCACGGATGCGCTCACGGATTTGCTCCATGATGCGCGTGACGTCGACGGAATCCGAACGAATGTTGAACTCGGCCATGGTGTCGTTGTCGGTTGTCTCGCAGCCCCTGATGAAGGCCCGCCCGCGTTCGGCGGGCACGTCATTCCGGCTGACGGGGTTGCTCTTCAGTCAAATGCCGCTTGTATTCTCCCTCATCGCGGCTCGTGCCGGCCGAGCATCGCGTGATCCGCTGCACACTTCACCCGGACGGGCCACTAGGCGACCGGCCGGTAGATGATCGCGGCGACAGCCAGACCCCACGCGAGGATGCAGGCCGCCAGGGGCCGGTCGCGGAGCACGATGTCTGTCGGTCCGGGGCCGGACCGGTCGTCGCCGATCAGCATCAGATACCGCAGCACGCCGTAAATCGGAAACGGAATGGTCAGGGTCAGCAAGTTGGTGCCGAACTTCGCCACCGTATCCGGGCTCGTCGTGTACACCGCGTAGCTTACCAGCGTCGCCCCGGCCACGATGGTGACCATCTGATCCAGTAGGGCCGGGCTGTAGCGAGCCAGCACGGGCCGATGTCCGGTTGCATCGGCGCCCAAGGCCACAACCTCCTGTCGCCGCTTGGTCAGTCCAAGAAACAGCGCGAGCAGCAATGTGCACACCAGCAGCCACTGGCTGATCGCCACCCCTAGCGCGAGGGCGCCCGCCGCCGCCCGCATCACGAAACCGATCGCGATCACAAGCACGTCCAGAATGACGATTTCCTTCAGGGCCCAGGTATAGAGCGTCAACAACATCGCGAACGCCAGCGACAGCGCACCCATCGCGGGTCCGAGCAGAAACGCACCCACAATGCCCAGTGTCAGGAGCAGGCCGGCTAGGGTGCCGGCTGCGGCCGGTGAGACTCGTCCTGCGGCGATCGGCCGCGACGCTTTGACGGGGTGGAGCCGATCGCGGGTCCGGTCTCGCAGGTCGTTGAAGAGATACATCGCGCTCGACAGCGCGCAAAAAATTGTGAACGTCGCGCACGAGCGAGCCACGGATCCCGCTTCGAGGAGCTGTTCTCCGAACACGAGCCCCGGGAAGACGAAGAGGTTCTTGGTCCACTGATCAGGCCGAAGCGAGACGAGGAGGTCCGCAGACAGACTGGGTACCGGCGCCTCGCGCGTGGGCGAGACGCCGGTCTGGTCATATTTAGTTGTCACGTGCGCCATGGACAGCGCGGTGGGCTGACGGTGGGCCTCAGGACTTGAAGCTGCCTACGGCCTCGGCCTCCGACTCGTAGGTGTCGAACACCGTCAACAGTTTGGTGATCGTCAGCAGATCTTTGATCCGCTTGGTGAGATTGACCAACTTGAGAGTACCGCCCTGGTGTTTCACGGTCGTGAAGGTCCGAACGATTTCTCCGAGCCCTGCACTGTCGACGTAGGGGACCTCTCCCAGGTTGAGGAGCAGATTGGTGTGACCCTGCTGCATCAGGCTGTTGATCTTCTCCCTCAGCAACTCGTCTCCCTCGCCGATCGTCAGTTTGCCGTTGAGATCGACGACGACCACGTTCTCAAGCACTCGTTCCTGGATTTCCATGGAAACTCCCCTGCTACGTCCTACCCGCAACTCTCGTGGGGCACGCGTAAGGCGCTATTTTGCCAAGCTTTAGCCCAAATTAAGAAGTGGAACCGTACTATGAAGTCAGACTACTGTCAATCCGCCACCGAGGCGTGTTGGCGCTGTAGTTACTCGGTCTCGCGGCGCTGCTTCTTGCGTGTCCGCTTTTGCGCGAGCGCCTGTTTTGCGCGACGCTTGTCGCCCGGTTTCAGGTAGAACGAGTGCTTCTTGATGTCCTTGATGATGTCTTCCTGCTGGACCTTACGCTTGAAGCGGCGCAGCGCGCTCTCGATGGACTCGCTGTCTTGCACCTTGACTTCAGCCAAATCTGGTTGTCACCTCCCTTGCCTGGTGAACAATGCTGTCCTCACGATGACCGGCGACAGCCCGGACCGGGTCGAAGAAATGAGTATGCTAGGCTTTCGTCTCCAGAGCTGGCGTCTGCTCCCAAGACGAGGCAAACGGAAATTTTAGGCCGAACCTCAGAGTCCCGTCAACGATGAAGATACTGGTCGTGGGTGGCGGCGCGCGCGAACACGCGCTGGCCTGGAAGCTCGGCCGTGAGCCTGGGGTGACCGACGTTCTGTGCGCGCCGGGCAACGCCGGCACCGGGGCCGGCGCCGGCCGCTCTCTGGATGTGTCCGACCCGGCGGCGATACTGGCCCTCGCGGAGACTGAAGCGATCGACCTCACGGTGGTCGGGCCCGAGCTGCCGCTGGCGCTCGGGGTGCGAGACTTGTTCGCATCTCAGGGCCGGCTTCTGTTCGGCCCGAGCCGGGCTGGGGCCCAGCTCGAGTCCAGCAAGGCGTTCGCGAAAGATTTCATGCGCCGGCACGGCGTGCCGACGGCCCGTTTCCGTGTATGCGACACGGTCGGCGACGCGCTTGAGGCGGTGTCCGGCGGGGAGTTCGGATTTCCGGTTGTCGTGAAAGCGGACGGGCTCGCCGCGGGAAAAGGGGTGACCGTGGCGCCGGACCGCGCGCCGGCCGAGCGGGCGGTACGCGACGCCATGGTCGACGGTCGATTCGGGTCGGCCGGACATCGGGTGGTCGTCGAAGAGTGCCTCGTGGGCCAGGAGGTGTCGTTCTTCGCGATTTGCGACGGCCGGAAGGCGGTCGCGCTGCCGACCGCGCAAGACCACAAGCGTGCGTTCGACGGCGACAAGGGACCCAACACCGGTGGCATGGGGGCGTTCGCCCCGAGCCCCCTCGTGACGCCGGACATCGAGGCGCGGATTCGGCGGGAGGTCGTCGAACCCGTGCTTGAGGGGTTTGCCGCGCAGGGAGACCCGTATTACGGATTTCTCTACGTTGGCCTGATGTTGACGGCCGACGGGCCCCGGGTCATCGAGTTCAACGTCCGCCTCGGGGACCCAGAGGCCCAGGTGGTGCTTCCCATGGTGAGCGAGGATCTGGCCCCCGTGTTCGCGGCGGCCGCGCGGGGCGCGCTTGAGACGAGCCGGCTGGGCTGGACCGGCGACCCCCACGTCGGCGTGGTGCTCGCGTCCGGCGGATATCCGGGATCCTACGAGACCGGTGCGCCGATCGACGGTCTCGACACGGCCGCCGGGCTCGACGGTGTGCTCGTCTTTCACGCGGGAACCGGTGTCCGCGACGGTTCGGTCGTGACCACGGGGGGCCGGGTACTGACGGTGGTCGGTCGTGGCGCCGATGTCGCGCAAGCAATCGACCGTGCGTATGCGGCGGAGGCGTGCATCACGTTCGCGCGGAAGCAGGTCCGCACGGACATTGGTCGGAAGGCTCTGCCTGGACGGTGACGGAGAGAGACAGACATGAGTGATCTGCAGGTACAGATCTTGATGGGGTCGGGGTCGGACGCTAGCGTGATGGCGAACACGGTTCGCACGCTGCGCGAGCTTGGCATCACGTCTGACATGACGGTGGCCTCCGCCCACCGCTCGCCCGATCGGGTGCGCCGGGTGATGGAACAGGCGCTCGAACGGGGCGTCAAGGTCTTCGTGGTGGGGGCTGGTGCTGCCGCGCATCTGGCTGGTGTGGTCGCCGCCCACACGGCGCTGCCGGTCATCGGCGTGCCGATCGACTCATCGCCACTCGGCGGCTTCGACGCTCTCCTGGCCACCGTGCAGATGCCGCCCGGCGTACCAGTGGCGACGGTCGCGGTGGGGAAGGCCGGCGCGACGAACGCCGCCGTGCTTGCGGCCCAGATATTGGCTGTCGGAGACGCGGCAATCGCGTCGCGTCTCGTTGACTATCGGCGGGGTCTGGCGGAGAAGGTCGAGCGCGCCGCGGCCGAGCTCGAACAGCCGGGATAAGTCACGGGGCTATGCGGCTCCCAGTAGCATCAGCAAGAGCGCTTTCTGCGTGTGGAGTCGGTTCTCGGCCTGGTCAAAGACGGCGGAGCGAGGTCCATCGATCACCTCGGCGTCGACCTCCTCGCCTCGATGCGCGGGGAGGCAATGCATGAAGAATACATCGTCGTTCGCGTGAGCGAGGAGCTCCTGGGTGATCCGGAAGCCCTCGAACGCGGCACGCCGGTCCGTGGCTTCGGTTTCCTGCCCCATGGACGTCCAGACGTCGGCGTACACCGCGTCGGCCCCGCGAACCGCCGTGGCCGGGTCGCGCACTTGGGAGATCTCCGCCCCATGGCGGGCCATCTGCCGCGCCGCCGTCACCGTCGCCTCCGGCAGCTCATATCCCTCGGGTGAGGCGAGCCGGAGGTGCATCCCCAGCATCATCGCCGCGTGGGTCAGCGAGGTCGCCACGTTGTTGCCATCGCCGACGTAGGCCAAGGTGCGTCCCCGTACCGACCCGCAGCGCTCGCGCACGGTCAGACAGTCCGCCAGCGCCTGACACGGATGTTCCTCGTTCGTCAGGGCGTTCACGACACGCAACTGGGTGGTCGCCTGCACGAATTCAACCAGCCGCGATTGTTCGAACGTCCGAATCGCCGCCACTGACACCCATCGTTCGAGCGTTCGGGCCACGTCCGCGAGTGTCTCCCGGGTGCCGAGCGCATCCGCCGACGGAGGGCAGGTTACGAGACCGCCGAGTTCCCGCATCGCGATTTCGAAGCCGGTTCGGGTGCGGAGGGACGGCTTGTCGAATAGCAAAGCCAGCGAGTGTCCGGCAAGCGCTCGCGCAGTCGGGGCGTCGGCTCCCAGCCGGCGTTCCCGCTTCAGCCGGGCGGCCAGCGCGAGGCATGCCTCGAGCGCCTCCGGTGTGAGGTCGAGCACCGACAAGTACGTGCGCCGCGGCGCCGCCGACGCGGCCGGAGGCGTCGGCTCGCCGTTCGATTCGAGGTTGGTGGTCTCCATGACTCTGGTCAGTGTCCTTATGACCGGCAGTACTTATGTGCGGTAGTCCGCGTTGATGTGTACGTACTCGGCGCTGAAGTCACATGTCCACACCGTAGCCCGAGCGTCCCCACCGACACCGAGGTCGACGGTCATCGTGACGTCGGTGCCCCGCAGGTGTTCGGCCGCGGCCAGTTCCCGCTCGGCGAACACCGTCTCGTCCGCGAACAGTTCCACCCCGCCGATCGCGACGCGGGCTCCAGTCAGATCAAAACCGACCCCCGCGCGGCCGGCCACCGCGACGAGACGGCCCCAGTTCGGGTCGCCGCCATGGACGGCCGTCTTGACGAGGGGCGAGTTGGCCATGGCTCGCGCCGCTTGTCGTGCCTCTGTCGTGGACCGGGCTCCGGTCACCGTGATGCCGATCAATTTGGTGGCGCCCTCACCGCCGCGGACGATGGCGAGCGCCAACTCCCGGCACACCGTGTGCAGCGCGTCGACAAACGTGGCGTACTCGTTCTCGCCGATCCGCACGCCCGCCCGACCCCCGGCCAGCAACAGGACCATGTCATTCGTCGATGTCTCCCCGTCGACCGTGATCGCGTTGAACGTGTCGGCGGCGACCTCCTTCAGCGCGCGCTGCAACCGGGCCGGCTCGACCGCCGCGTCGGTGGTCAGGAAGCCCAGCATCGTCGCCATGTTTGGCTCGATCATGCCGGCTCCTTTGGCCATGCCTCCGATATGAAAGACTCCGGCGGGCGTCTGCACCCGGACCGCCGTTTCCTTCGGCGATGGATCGGTCGTCATGATCGCCTCGGCGGCCGCGGCGTGTCCGTCACGCCTCAGGGCGCCTGCGGCCAGCGCTACGCCGCGACGGACTTTCTCGGCGTCCAGCAACACACCGATGACCCCGGTTGACGAGACCAACACCTGTTCCACCGGGCATCCGAGCGCCGCCGCCGTGTCGGCCGCCATCGTGCGGGAAACCGCGAGGCCTTCGGCTCCGGTGCAGGCGTTGGCGCAGCCGCTGTTGACCACGACGGCCGCGGCGGTGTCCTGCGACGCTTGGAGATGGTCACGGGTCACGACCAGTGGCGCCGCGACCGCGAGGTTCGTCGTGAA
>CAUZAY010000016.1:0-25825 GCA_963577695.1 Vicinamibacteria bacterium
CGGGATCGTGCGAAACGAGAACGCCGGCCGACGCGTCTTGCGCCTGGAGTACGAGGGATACGAGCCGCTGGCGCTTCGAGCGTTCGAGCAGATCGGGACTGAAACGGCTAGTCGGTGGGACGTGCGTGTGGCGTTGCATCACCGATTGGGCACATTACAGATCGGTGAAGCGAGCGTCATGATTGCCGCCGCTTCTCCACATCGCGCCGATGCCTTCGCCGCCTGCCGCTACATCATCGAGCGGGTCAAGCAGATCGTGCCAATCTGGAAACACGAGTTCTTTGAAGGGGGCGACGTCTGGATCGAAGGGACCACCGCCGACCCTGATGACGACGCCGCTCGGCAGAACGCAGTACGGGTGGCCGGTGAGTGAACCGGCGAGCAGCATTCGTGTGAACGTCCGGCTGTTCGCCAGGCTGAAGGACATTGTCGGCACGGGGGAGCTGGCGCGACAGACCCCAGCGCCAGCTACGGCACGGACTGTGTGGGAGACGATGGTCAACGAGTTCGCCGAGTTGCGAGACTACGAGGCCTCGATCTCCGTCGCAGT
The DNA here is from genome assembly GCA_963577695.1 of Vicinamibacteria bacterium. Taxonomy (GTDB): domain Bacteria; phylum Acidobacteriota; class Vicinamibacteria; order Vicinamibacterales; family UBA8438; genus UBA8438. The sequence continues at coordinate 551 of CAUZAY010000016.1, forward strand.
CAATGAAGAGTATTCGCGGATGGACGTCGCGGTCGCCGACGGCGACGAGGTCGCGTTTCTACCGCCCGTCTCCGGCGGCTGACCAACGGCAGGGCGCGCGACAATGCGCGCCCCGCGGCCCCGGAGTGGGGCTCTCAGGGGTCCCCGCGGAGCGGCCGCGGGGGGGTTCGGGGCACAGCTCCAACTAATTACTGACTACAGACTAACCATGTTCGACAAGCTGCAAAACATCGACACCCGGTACGACGAGCTGATGGCGCTTGTGAGCGACCCTTCAGTGCAGGCCGATCAGAACCGGTATCGTGAGTACTCGAAGGCGCTCTCCGACATCCAGCCAATCGTGGACAAGTTCCGCGAATACAAAGCGGTGGTCAACGAGATCGCCCAGGCCCAAGAGCTCGCCGACGGCAACGACGCCGAGATGCGGGAACTCGCCGAACAGGAGCTCGCCTCGCTGAGTGAGACCCGTGACGCGCTGCTGGCCGACATCAAGATTTTGATGGTGCCGAAGGACCCGAATGACGAGAAAAACGTCATGCTGGAAATTCGGGCCGGGACCGGTGGGGACGAAGCAGGGCTCTTCGCGGGCGATCTGTTCCGGATGTACGCCCGATTCGCAGAACGACACAAATGGAAGGTGGATGTCATGTCCACCAGTGAAACCGGCGTCGGTTCCATCAAGGAAGTCATCGCACTGATAGAAGGCCGACAGGTGTATAGCCAGCTGAAATACGAGAGCGGCGTCCATCGGGTGCAGCGGGTACCGGCCACCGAGGCCAGCGGCCGTATTCATACCTCGACCGCAACGGTTGCCGTTCTCCCCGAAGCGGAAGAGGTCGACATCGCGATCGAAGACAAGGACCTGCGCATTGATACCTTCTGCTCGAGCGGACCCGGTGGCCAGAGCGTCAACACGACCTACTCAGCCGTGCGTATCACGCACCTGCCCAGCGGTCTGGTGGTCTCTCAGCAGGACGAGAAGTCGCAGATCAAGAACAAGGCGAAGGCGATGAAGGTGCTGCGCGCCAGACTCTATGAATTGGAAATGCAGCGACAGCACGACGAGATCGCCCAGGACCGCAAGAGCCAGGTGGGCACCGGTGAGCGCTCCGAAAAAATTCGCACCTACAACTTCCCACAAAACCGAATAACCGACCATCGAATCGGGTTCACCACCCACCGCCTGACCGAGATGCTCAATGGCGATTTGACCGAGATAGGCGAAACGCTCACCGCCCACTTCCGGGCCGAGCTGCTCAAGGACGTCGAGCCGGTCCTGGGCGGTTGACGCGGACCTCCTCACACTCACAGCACATGGCGACACTCCAGGACTGGGTGTCGGCCGCCTGTCACCGGCTGAGGGCCGCCGGTATCGACGGGCGGGACGCCCCGTTCGATGTGGAAGTCCTGGCGCGGCACGCGCTCGGGTGGACCCGCGCGCAGTGGTTGTCTCGACTGCGAGACCAGGCACCGGACACGGCCGGCGGGATCGACGCCCTGGTCGGCCCGCTCATCGACCGCCGATGTCGACGGGAGCCAGTGGCTCTGATCACTGGCGTCCGAGAGTTCTGGGGCCTGGACATGGTCGTCACCCCGGATGTCCTCATCCCCCGACCGGAGACCGAGCTACTCGTAGAGATCGCGCTGGCCCGACTGGCAGACCCCAGTAGACCGTGGGTGATCGCCGACGTTGGCACCGGCTCCGGATGTGTGGCGGTGGCCCTCGCCACCGAGCTGGGGCAGGCCCGCGTGGTGGCCACCGACATGTCGCCGGAGGCGCTGGCGGTGGCCGTGGGCAACGCGGCCCGGCACGGGGTGAGCGACCGGGTCGCGTTCCACGAAACACGGTTCCTCAACGGGGCGCCGGGTCCCTACGACCTGGTTGTCTCGAACCCGCCCTACATACCGGACACCGACCTCGCGGCACTGGCGCCCGAGGTGGCACGACACGAGCCGCGGTCGGCTCTGAGCGGGGGCAAAGATGGACTCGACCCGGCACGCGCACTCCTGCCCGCCGCCTCCGATCGTCTACGCGAGGGTGCCTGGATCGTGATGGAGATCGGCGTGGGTCAAAGCCAGTCGGTCCGCGACATCGCCAGGGGCGCGGCTCTAGAGGTCGTAGAGATTCGTCCTGACCTGCAAGGCATTCCGAGAGCGGTCGTCATGCGGCGCGTCGCCGGATCGTAACCGTCCGCCACCTGCACGGTCCGCCGCGGACCCACCGGCGCCACGGTCCTGCGCCAGTGATAGACTCGCGCACGCAGAACCGAGGAGCACGCGCTCATGGCCGACGACTGTCTGTTTTGCAGGATTGCCAGCGGGGACGTGCCGGCGACGATCGTGCACGAGGACGATCAGGTGCTGGCTTTCGAAGACATCTCTGCCCAGGCGCCGTTCCATGTGTTGGTCATCCCCCGCCGGCACATCTCCACGTTGAACGATTTGCAAAATGGTGACGAGACGCTCGTCGGCACGATCGTCGCCACCGCCGCCAAAATCGCGAAGGAACATGGACACGCGCAGGACGGCTACCGCACGGTGTTCAACTGCAATCGTGGCGCCGGACAGACAGTGTTCCACATCCACCTGCACCTGCTGGCGGGCCGCAACCTGACCTGGCCCCCCGGCTAAGCCTGACGCGATGCGACCACGGCTGGGAGCTCCTCTAGGCTCGTAATGACCGCGACGTCGTGCGCTTCGGCCCGCTCCTGACCGGACCGGTCCAGCAGGACGGCTTGCATGCCCAGGTCGCGAGCGCCGGCCACATCGTGGCTGAGGCTGTCGCCGACCATCATGGCGTCGGCGGCGGCCACGCCCAGTTCGCGCAGTGCCGCTTCGAAGATGCTGGGGTGCGGTTTCATGTACCCGTGGTTCGCGGAGGAGACCGCGCCGGCAATCAACGCGTCGAGGTCGAAATGGTTCTGAAAGGCATCGAGGCACCGGTGGGTGTTGGAAATCAGTCCGAGACGTAGCCCGCTGGCGTGGAGCTGTCGTAACGCCGGCTTGACGTCCGCATACAACGAGAAATGGCGACAGACAGCCCACTCGTCGTAGATTTCCTGCGCGCACGCTTCAAGACCGTCTCCCCGCCCACCCATCTCTTCGATGACCCGGCGACCGAAACTCACGAACATCTCCGCTCGATACGTAGCGTCCTCGCCCACCTCGAGCTCGCGAGAGGCCGCCACAACCGCCTCGTCGAACCGGGCGATGTCCACCGCCAGTCCGTGCCGCTGGCAAAACGTCCGGTAGCCTTCGGCGTCGAAGGTGGGACCCGGATGAATCAGGGTGAAGTCGACGTCGAAAAAGACCGCCTTGGTGGTGGTCACGACCCCTCGTAAGGACCGGCGATGACGATCGCGGCCCGTTCAGGGAGCAGAGTTCGCCGCGCGGCATCAGCGACCGCCTCAACCGTCACCGCGTCTACCATCCCCGGCAGGGTGCGGTCGTGGTCAAGTCCCAGCCCGAACTCCTCCGTCGTCTGGAGGAATCTCGCGATACCCGGGTTGGTTTCGAGCGACCGAGGGATGGAGCCAACCAGATACCGCTTGGCGCTCGTCACTTCATCGTCAGTGGCGCCATCCCTTGCCATGCCGATCACCTCCGCCTCGATCAACTCCAACGCCCGGTCGACATTGTCGGCCTTGACCCCGGCACGGACGAGCAACGGCCCGGCGATGTGACCCGCTTCGAACATGCTGCCAGCGTAGTAGGCCATCCCCTGCCGCTCACGGATGCTCCGCCCCAACCGTCCGCCGATGCCGAACTGGCCCAGCACGTTGTTCATGACCCAGTAGGCATAGAACGCCGGGTCCGAACGCACAATCGTCGTGAACCCGTAGACGATGTCGGCCTGCGCTTTGGCGGGCATTGGGATGACGAGCCGTCGGCGCGACGGAGCCACCGGTGGCGGCAGCCGCGACCCCGGTGCGCCGGAGTCCAGACGCTCGTTCATCAATTCATGCAACGTGCTCATGAGCGGGTCAGCGGCCCCACGCCAGGCCCCGAAGACGCGGGTGACCGCGGACACGGCTCCCGAGACCGAGATGTCGCCGACCAGCACCACTGTCAAGCGATCGGGCGTGAACCGCGCAGCGTGGAACTCGAGCAGCTGGGTGCGACTGATCGACGACACCGTCGCAGGCGATCCTTTTGGCCGGCGCCCGTAGGGGTGGTCCTCTCCATAGAGCAGCGGCATCACCGCTTCCAGCGCCCGCGTCGCTGGACTGTCATCGTCCTGACGGAGCCTGGTCAGAAGCTGGCCGCGGCAGATGTCCGTGTCGGCGTCTGAACACGCTGGCGCCCGCAGCATATCGCCCACCAACTCCAGCATCGTCTCGACATCCTCGGCGAGACAATCGCAGGTGAGGGCCGTCGTGTGCCGCGACACGGTGATGGACGGCGACACACCGTGCAGGTCGAGGACGTCCGCCACCTCGTCGCCGGTCCGGGCGCCGGCGCCACGGTCGAGCACCCGCGAGAGGAGGTGCGCCGCGCCCTCCTCGCCCATCGGATCGCACAGACTCCCGCTGGACATGGCGGCACTGATGGTAACGGCCGGCTGGGTGGGCGTCTGCTTGACGATCAGCGTGACCCCGTTGGCCAGCTGTTCACGGACCGGGGCCAAGCCGAGCGTCGGGGTCATGCCGGTCGGAACCAGCCTACGGTTCGATTACTGGTGGCTAAGTAGCGGGCGGCAACCCTGGCGACATCGTCGGACGACACCTCGGCGATTCGTCCCGGCAGCTGAGCCAGGAGGCGGGCACCGGCCACCGTCTCGAAGAAGCCGATCTGGTGTCCGATGTTCGTGATGCTGTCGTTTTCCAGCACGATCCGGGCGCGTAGCTGTCGCTTGGCTCGCTCCACTTCGAGTTCGCTCACCCCGTCGTCACGCGCCGAATCGAGCGCGGCCAGTGCCGAATCTCGCAACTCGTCGAGCGGGACCCCTTCGCCGGCCGTCGCCGACACCATGAACAGAGACGGATCGGCGGTGGCGACGAACAACCCACTCACCGCAGCCGCACGACCGCTATCGACCAGCGCTCGGTACAAACGGGCCCGGCGCTGCGGCGTGGGGCCGCTGAAACTGGACCACAGGTTCAGCCCCTTCGCGCCGGTCAATGCGGCATCGAGCACCAGCATCGGCGCGAAGTCGGGATCAGTCGCGGCGGGCGAGTGATACGCCACTTTCACATAGCCGGTCGCGCCCTCTCGCACAATCTCCAGGCGCCGCTCACCGGTCTGATCCGGTTCGGTCGTCCGCACGCGCGACGGTTCCGGGCCAGCACTGATGCCACCGAATCGTCGCTCGACCTGGCGCAACGCGTCGTCCGCCTCGACGTCACCGACGATGACCAGGGTGGCGTTGCCCGGCGTGTAGTAGCGCCGATAGTGGCCGTGCAGGTCGTCCCGACTCATCGCGTGGAGATCGCCGACCCAGCCAATGGTCGGGTGGCGATACGGATGCGCCTTGAACGCGGTGGCGGTCACCTCGATGTCGAGCAGATGGTCAGGGTCGTTCTCGCCTCCCTGCAACTCGGACACGATGACCGAGCGCTCAGACTCAGTCGCCGCCGTGTCATACAGGCAGCGATCCATCCGCTCCGCCTCCATGAACAACATCTGGTCGAGCGCGTCCTTGGTCGCGGTGGCCATGTAGGTGGTCTGGTCGACCCAGGTATACCCGTTCCAAAAGCCGCCGAACCGGTCGATGAACTGTTTGAAATCGTCTGGCGGTATGCCGGTCGTCCCCTTGAAGTTCATATGCTCGACCCAGTGCGACACCCCTGTCAGCCCGGGGCCCTCGTCTTTCGACCCCACCCGGTACCAGCACCACACCGACACCAGTGGGGCCGTGTGCATCTCCACCACCCGCACCTGTAGACCGTTGTCGAGCACGGCCTCACGGGGTAGGGGAAAGAGGCCGTCCTGTGGAGGGGCCGGGGTGGACACGATAGCGATTATACGTGGCGTCGCTGGACGCAAGCCTGGACCAGTCCCCTCGGTAGGGGACAGGTCCGTCACCGGCCCTGATAGTCGATCGCGTGCGGCTCTGGTAGTGTCGAGCTCACAGATGACGCCTCTCCTCGCCCCCGGTATCGTCGCCCTGCTGGTGGTCTGGATTGTGGTGTCGGACCGTGGTCGGCGGCGCGCGTTGCTCAAGCGCTTCCGGTCGGAGTGGGGACGGGTCTCGACCCAGGAACGCGATTTTGCCGCGATCGCGCTGTACCACCGGACCATGCAGGCCGGCGCAAAGGGTGACGACCTGGTCTCGGGCACCAGCTACTACAAGGATGAGCGGTCCTGGCGATTGTCCGGCTCTGCGAAGACCAGCGGCCGCAGCTCTTCTTGTTTGACGCACTGTTCCGGGGTACCAGCACGACCGAACGTATCGCCGCGGCAGACGCGATGCTAAGTACACTGATCGAGCGCCCGGAACACGACGACTCCGACGCACCGAGTCCACGCGTCGTGGTGGTCGCGACGCACGACCGCGAGTTGATCCGGCTGTTGGATCGGCAGTACGCCGCCTATCACTTCACCGATACCGTCGGCTCAGGCGGGCTGTCGTTCGACTATCGCCTGCGCGAAGGACCCGCCGTATCTCGGAACGCCGTGGCGCTGCTGGAAGCCTGTGGTGCGCCGGCTCGTGTCGTGCGCCGCGCCGAAGCGCGGCAGGCCGACCTCGACAGAGTCGCCACAAGATAGGCGCTACAATGGGTGTTTTGACGCCGCGTGGCGTCTATGCCAATGCCTGACTGGAAGACAACTCTCAATCTGCCGCGCACCGCCTTTCCGATGAAGGCGAACCTCCAGACGGCAGAGCCAGCCATCATCGCGCGCTGGAACGAGATGGGGCTGTACGAACGCATCCGCGAATGGCGGTCAGGAGCCAAGCCGTTCGTTCTGCACGACGGGCCTCCGTACGTCAACGGTCCGATCCATATCGGCCATGCGCTGAACAAGGTCTTGAAGGACATTATCGTCAAGTCAAAGACGATGGCCGGCTTCGATGCGCCCTATGTGCCTGGATTCGACTGCCACGGCTTGCCGATCGAACTACAGGTCGAAAAAAAGCTTGGCAAAAAGAAGCGTGAGATGAGTGTGGCGGACTTTCGGCGCGCGTGCGCGGAGTATGCGCAAAAGTTCGTGGCCCTGCAAACGGCCGACTTCCGGCGTCTCGGCGTGCTGGGCGATTGGGACCGCCCGTATCTCACGATGACGCCGGACTATCAGGCCGCCATCGTCCGGGTGCTGGGACGGTTCGTCGAACAGGGCACGGTGTACAAGGGCAAGAAGCCGGTTCACTGGTGCCTGCGCTGCCGGACCGCGCTCGCGGAAGCCGAGGTCGAGTACGCGGACCATACATCTCCGTCCATCTATGTCGAATTCCAGCTCCGAGCGGAGAGCCTGCCGCAACTGGTCGAACGAGCCCCGGCGCTGGGGGACCGCCCGGTGTCGGTGCTCATTTGGACGACGACGCCCTGGACGATTCCCTCGAACCTGGCGGTCGCGTTTCAACCGGGTTTCGACTACGGGGTTTACGACGTCGACGGCACCGCGGTCATCGTGGCCGAACAGCTGGCGAGTACCGTCGCCGCCGCCGTCGGTCGTGACTTCAGCCGGAAACTGGTCAGCCTGACGGGACGCGACCTGGAGGGGCTGCGGTTCAAGCACCCGTTGTACGACCGCGATTCGGTCGGGGTGCTGGCAGATTACGTGACCCTCGAACAAGGCACCGGGGCGGTCCACACAGCCCCGGGGCATGGCGCCGACGACTACGCCACCGGGATGCGATACGGGCTCGACGTATATGCCCCGATCGGACCATCCGGCCGATTCGATGACGATGTCGGCGTGGTGGGTGGCGAGAAGGTCTTCGACGCAAATCCGAAGGTAGAAGCGGCCCTCGCCGCCGCCGGGCGGCTCTGGCACCGCGAGAGGGTCGACCATTCCTACCCGCACTGCTGGCGGTGCCATCACCCGGTGATCTTTCTGGCCACCTGGCAGTGGTTCATCGCGATGGATACCGACGACCTCCGGGGTCGGGCGCTGGCGGCGATCAAGCAGGTCGAGTGGTTCCCCCCCTGGGGCGAAGAGCGCATTCACAACATGCTCGCCAACCGGCCGGACTGGTGCATCTCACGCCAGCGGTCATGGGGCGTACCTATTCCAGCCGTCTACTGTGCGAGGTGCCGCGAAGCGATCTTGACGACCGAATTGGTCGACCGCGCGGCCACCGTGTTCGCGGCCCACGGCGCCGACGCCTGGTACGAACATGACCTCGCCGAGTTTGTCCCCGACGACCTTCGGTGCCCGGAGTGCGACGGCACCGAGTTCGAACGTGAGCGCGACATCCTCGACGTCTGGTTCGACTCGGGGTCGAGTCACGAAGCGATCCTCGGCGAGCACCCGGAGCTGGAGTGGCCCTACACCGTCTATCTGGAGGGGAGCGACCAGTATCGCGGGTGGTTCCATAGTTCGCTGCTCATCGGACTGGGCACCCGCAACGCCGCGCCTTATCGGCAGGTCATCACCAATGGATTCGTGGTGGACAAGACCGGACGCAAGATGTCGAAGTCGGCCGGCAACACGGTCGAGCCGCAAGCGATCATCAATCAAAGCGGCGCGGACGTGCTCCGGTTGTGGGTCGCGATGGTCGATTACCGCGAGGAGGTGCGGATCGGCTCCGAGATTCTCGCCCGAGTCATCGAGGCCTACCGGAAAATCCGAAACACGCTCCGTATTCTGGTGGCGAACCTGTACGACTTCGATCCGGCCACCGACGCGATGCCACTCGACGCACTGCAGGACGTCGACCGCTACGCGCTGGCCCGTTACGGCGAAGTCGCAACCCGCGTGCTACGGGGATACGACCGCTACGAGTTTCAGTCTTCTGTGCACGCGCTGACCAACTACCTGACCGTGGACCTCAGCGCGTTCTACGTGGACATCTCCAAGGACCGGCTCTATACCTTCGGTCCGGGGTCGGACGCTCGTCGGTCGGCTCAGACCGCGATTCACACGATCGTCGACGGCCTGACCCGCCTCATTGCGCCGATCTTACCGATGACCGCCGACGAGCTCTGGCGGAGCCTGCCGGGCGCCGACGCCGACAGTGTGCATCTGGCCGACTTCCCGACCGGGCTAGAGTCACTCGTCGACCCGGAGCTGATCGACCGGTGGGACCGGCTGCTGCGTGTGCGGGACGCCGTGAACAGCGAACTGGAGACATTGCGCCAGGACAAGGTGGTCGGCACGTCACTGGAGGCTGTCGTGCATTTGACAGCGAACGGTGAGCTGGCGACGCTGCTCGAGCGTTACCACGAAGAGCTGCCGACGCTCTTCATCACGTCGGCGGTGACCCTGACGAGGGGGACACCACTCGAGGTAGATGACGACACGCTCTTCCAGTATCAGGACCCGGAGGGATCCGCCCGGATCGAGGTAGGCCGGCCGGATGCGGCCAAGTGTCCTCGCTGCTGGCGCTGGGTATGCCCTGAAACGACTGACGGCCGTGACAGCGAGAACACGGAAGTCTGTGCCCGTTGTGCCGATGCCCTGGCCGACGCAGTCAGTCCGGTCGCCTGACCTCGACGCCGCTATGACCGCCGAGTCCGACAGCGCGAACGTCTTGCCGCCGGCGATCGAGGTCGCGGATGCGCCCGGCCTCATGACCCGCCGCGTGATGGTGACGACCAGCGTCGCCATCCTGGCGCTCGATCAGCTGACCAAGCAGATGGTCCGAACCTCCATCACGTTGTACGATTCGATCGAGGTGATACCGGGTTGGCTGAACCTCGTGCACGTTCGCAATACCGGCGCCGCGTTTGGATTTCTGAATTCGGCCAACCTTGCGAACAAGCAGTTGCTCATGACCGGTATTGCGGTGGTGGCGCTGGCGGCGATTCTGGCCTACGCCCGGCAGGTCGGTCCGCGTGAAACGCTGACCCGAGCTGGCCTGGCCCTGATTCTGGGGGGCGCGGCCGGGAATCTCATCGACCGCGCGTCGGTGGGCTACGTGGTGGATTTTGTCGATGTGTATTGGCGGACGCACCATTTCTGGGCGTTCAATGTGGCCGACTCAACCATCACGGTGGGGGCCGTCCTCCTGATTCTTGACATGCTCGTGGTGACCCGCGCCGATGTATCCACTGCTGTTTGAACTCGGTCCCGTCAGCATCTATAGCTACGGCGTCCTGCTGGCCACGGCTTACATCGTGGGGCTCCAGTTCGCGCTGCGGCGAGCCGACCGCGCCGGCCTGAACGGGCAGCGCGTGATGGACCTGGGCATCTTTGTCATCATCAGCGCGCTGGTCGGCGCCAAGCTGATGCTGTTCCTCCTGGACATCGACCGGTTCACGAGCGACCCGGCTCAGCTGATGGTCCTGCTGAAATCGGGGGGCGTCTTCTACGGCGGGCTGTTGCTGGCAGTGCCGGTCGCCTGGTGGTACATCCGGCGGCACGGTCTCCCCTTATGGACGACCTGCGACCTATTTGCCCCCGGCATCGCGCTGGGTCACAGCATCGGCCGCATGGGGTGCCTGCTCGCCGGTTGCTGCTACGGTAGCCCGACCGACGTGCCGTGGGCCATCACCTTCACGAGCACGCTGGCCGCCGCCAACGTCGGCACCCCACTCGAGATCGCGTTGCATCCAACGCAAGTCTACGAAGCGGTCGCCGAGTTGCTGGTGCTGGCCGCGCTGCTGGTCGGTGAGCGCCGCTGGCGGCGATTCCCGGGCCGCACGTTCTGGACCTACCTGCTGCTGTATCCGACGGCTCGAATCATCATCGAGTTCTATCGTGGCGACCCGCGTGGCATGCTGTTCGACACCATTTCGACCTCGCAGGTCCTCTCCGGTCTGATCGTGCCGATCAGTATCGTGATGCTAATTCTGCTCGGCCGGAAAGCGCCGAAGGGCGACGCCACGTCCCGACGCCGCCAGAAGCGAGCTACCTAGTGTCCCGGGCCAGACGCACCACCGTGCGACCCCGGCTTTTTGTCGATCACGATGCCTCCCGATGACGCGGCCGAGGACACGCTGGAGCGGCTCGACGTCACCGTCGAGTACGACGGGGCCCGGCTCGACCACTACATCACGGCGGTGCTGCCGGAGCGCTCGCGCTCTCAGATTCAACGGTTGATTCGCACCGGCCATGTGCGCCTGAACCGGAAGTCGGTACGGGCCAGCCATAGCGTCCACCCCGGCGACGTCGTCGAACTCGAGATCCCCGCGGCCGTTCCCGCCACCCCGACGGCCGAGGCGCTGCCGCTGACCATCCTTCATGACGACGCGGATCTGGTCGTCGTGAACAAACCGCCCGGCATGGTGGTGCATCCGGCCGCCGGACACGAGAGCGGCACACTGGTCAACGCGCTACTGCATCACGTCACCGGCCTGAGCGGCATCGGCGGCGAGCAACGCCCCGGCATCGTCCACCGCTTGGATCGCGGCACTTCCGGCGCGATGGTCGTGGCGAAGCACGACGCGGCCCACACGGAGCTCTCCAGACAGTTCGCCGACCGCGAAGTTGAAAAGGAGTATGTGGCGCTGGTCTGGGGTCTGTTGAACACGGGGCGCCGCATCGATGCCCCTCTCGGCCGAGACCCGTCCAATCGGCAGAAAATGTCTACGCGTGCGCGACGGGCCCGCACGGCGGTGACCCGGGTCACCGGCACGGAACGATTTCGCGGGCTAACCCTCGCCACCATTGCCATCGCGACCGGTCGTCAACACCAGATTCGGGTGCACCTCAACAGCATCGGCCACCCCGTGGTGGGCGACGCCGTCTACGGAGGGCTCCGCCGACATCTGGCCGCTGACCACCGAACGCTCGCGACGCTGGAGCGCCCCTTCCTGCATGCCTATCGGTTGGCGTTCGCGCATCCGCGGGACGGTCGCCGGGTCGAGTTCCGCGCCGACGTGCCAGACGACCTCCAACTGGTGCTGGACAACCTCAGAGCCCGGCGCGACAAGGATGATTGACCACGCCGGCGAGGAAAACTGCATGAGCGAGCGAACCATCAGCCGCGACACGGTCTTCGAGGGCAGGGTCTTCACCGTCGAGTCCGACCGCGTGCGTCTCCCCCACGGACCCGTGGCGGTGATGGACGTGATTCGCCACCCCGCGTCCGTCGTGCTCCTGCCGATGCCAGACCCGGAACACATCTTCTTGGTACGCCAATACCGCTACGCAATCGACCGCTGGATTTGGGAACTCCCGGCCGGCAGTGTCGACCCCGGTGAGACGCCAGAAGGGGCCGCTACACGCGAGTGTCACGAGGAGATCGGGCACCTTCCTACACAACTCGACCGTCTCGGCGCGTTCTACCCGACCCCCGGCTACTGCGACGAACTGATGGTGTTCTTCAAACTTACCGGCTTGAGGGTCCCGGACCACGCCGCGAAACCGGACGAGGACGAAGATATCGAGACGAAGGTGTTCTCGCTCGCCGAAGCGCACCAGCTCGTTCAGACCGGCGGAGCCCCGGATATGAAGACCGGACTGGGGTTGACCCTACTCTGACCCGTTGGCGTCTCCGCCATGCCGGAACTCCCCGAGGTTGAACGTGCTCGTCGACTCGCCGAACGTATCGCGGTGGGCCGGACCATCGTCACGGTCTCCTGTGCGGCAGACCCCATCGTGTTCGAGGGGGTTTCCGCCGCGAGAGTCCGGCGGGCGCTGGCCGGTAGCACCGTGCTCGGCGCCCATCGTCGCGGCAAGCACTTCTGGCTGGAACTCGACCGCCGGCCCTGGCCCTGTTTCCATCTGGGGATGACCGGCGACGTGCGGACACCCAACGAGGCGCCGACATCGCTGGAGTCGAGCCGGGCGTCGGAAGCGCATATCTGGCCGCCTCGATTCACGAAGATCCGCTTGATCCTGGATGACGGTGGGGAGTTGGCGATGACCAACAAGCGCCGCCTGGGGCGCATCCGGTTGAAAGAGGATCCGGCAGCCGAGCCGCCGATCAACGCGCTCGGGTTCGACCCGCTCCTCGATCTGCCGTCCCCGGCGCGCTTTGCCGAGCTGCTGACGACACGGTCCGCCGTGATCAAGTCGTTGCTTCTGGACCAGGCGTTCGCGGCCGGCGTGGGCAACTGGATTGCCGATGAAGTGTTGTATCAGGCCGGTGTCGACCCTCGACGACGGGCAAACACGCTCTCGCTGGCCGAGTCGACACGACTCCGCGGAAAGCTGAAACAGGTGATTGAAACCGCCGTGCGAGCCAACGCCGACAAGTCGCGCTTCCCTCGGGGTTGGCTCTTTCACCAGAGGTGGGGCCGGAACGCGACGGCGAGCGTTCGCGGCCGGCCGGTCGAGCATCTCACCATCGGTGATCGGACGACCGCGTGGGTACCGTCACGGCAACGGTGACGCCTAGCAGCCCCTGGTAGTGTCCTGTAACCGGATTCAGCGTCGGTCGAATGCAGTGGAACGTCTACCACCGCGGGTTTTCTGACGAGGCGTCTGGCTGGCCAGGCGCGAGGAGGGAGCAGCCAGGCGGGCTGTGACCCCGCTGAACCGATGCCGCGACGCCCGCCCTCTACGGGCGCCTCGTCGGAAAACCTAGGGCAACGTTGAGCGTGGCGGTGTGGATGTCCACGGTGTCGGCGAGCCGTCGTGCGTAGCCGCCCGCGAGTACGATGACCACCGGCACCGCCGCGCCGCGAACGGCGCTGAGCACGACACGGTCTCGTTCCCTCAACCCTTCCTTGGTCAGCTTGGTGTGTCCCAACTGGTCGTCTTCGTACGGGTCGGCGCCGGCCAGGTAGAAGACCAGGTCTGGCTGGTGCGCGAGCACCTGCGGCAGCGACTGACGCAGGTGGCGAAGATAGCCCTGATCCGTGGTGCCGGCCGGCAGCCCCACATCGAGGGAACTGCGTGGCTTGTAGACGGGGTAGTTGTGCCGGTCGTGCATCGAGAACGTGAATACTGACTCGTCGCGGCCACAGATCAGCGCCGTGCCGTTACCGTGGTGCACATCGAGGTCAATGACGGCGACTCGCGACACGACCCGCTCCGCCTTGAGCGACCGGGCCGCGACCACCACATCGTTGAACAGGCAGAACCCTTCGCCGTGGCTCGCGAACGCGTGGTGAAAACCGCCGCCGATGTGTCCACACAGACCGTCGACCAGCGCGAGGCGGGCTGCCATCATCGTGCCTCCGGTCATGAGGCGGAATCCCTCGACCACACCGTCCGTAAGCGGCAGCTCCAGCTGAACCAGCTCTTCGGCCGACAGCGTGCACGTGCGGACCTTGTCGAGATACTCCTCGCTGTGGACCACAGCGAGCTGTTCCCAGGTCGCCGCGTCGGGCGCGACCACGCCGTCAAGATGCGGGTGGGGCTCGGCCGTCAGACGTTCATGGACGCGCCGATATTTCTCGGTGAGGAAGACGTGGGGCCCGATATCGAAGGTATAGCGGGGAGAATAGACGAGCTTCACGTGGGTCGCGCTGAACTCCGAGAGGCAGGGGCACCAGCGGCGGGTCCGAAAACCCGCCGCCGCCTTCTGGCAATCACTGGACGGTGCCGTGCACGTGCGCAGCCGGGTCGGCGACATCGGAGGTCGGACGGGCGGCGGCCGGCTGCAACGCCAACTCCAGCACCTCGGCAATCGTCGACACGAAGTGGAGCTTCAAATCCCGGCGCAGTTCCTCGTTGAGATCCTCGATGACGTGCTTCTCGTTCTGTTTCGGCAGAATGACCTCGAACACACCGTGCCGGCGAGCCGCCAACACCTTTTCCTTGATCCCGCCCACCGGCAGGACATGGCCCGACAGCGTGATCTCCCCTGTCATCGCCAGGTCGCCGCGCACCGGACGTCCCGTCAGCTCAGAGGCCAGCGCGGTGGCCATCGTGACGCCGGCGGACGGACCGTCCTTCGGGATGGCGCCTGACGGCACATGGACGTGCAACTCGGAATTCTGGTAAAACTCGGCGTCGACCCCGTAGGTGGCCGTCTGCCCTCGGAACCAGGATAGGGCGGCGCGAGCCGACTCCTTCATCACGTCGCCCAGATGACCGGTGAGTGTCAACGAACCCTTGCCCGGCATCCGGGTGGCCTCGACGAATAACACCTCTCCACCGGCCGGCGTCCATGCCAGCCCGAGCGCCACGCCCGGGTTCTTCGTGCGCTCGGCAACCTCTTCGTCCTCGAAGCGCGGCACTCCCAACAGCTCGGTAACCGTCTCCGGTGCGATGGAGACCGGCTGATCCGTCCCTTCGGCATGCCGACGCGCCACTTTCCGGCACAAGGCACCGATTTCTCGCTCCAGGTTTCTGACCCCCGCCTCGCGGGTGTACCCCCGGATGACGGCCCGCAGCGCGTCGTCACTGAAGGTGATCTTGTCCGCCGTCAGGCCGTGGTTCTCGACCTGGCGTGCGACCAGATGCTCTGTGGCGATCTGCAGCTTCTCGTCCTCGGTGTAGCCAGCCAGTTCCAGTACTTCCATACGGTCCCGCAATGGCGGCGCGATCGGGTCGAGTACGTTCGCCGTCGTGATGAAGAGCACCTCAGACAGATCGAACGGCACATCCAAGTAGTGGTCACGGAAGGTATTGTTCTGTTCCGGATCGAGCACCTCGAGCAAGGCCGAGGCCGGGTCGCCGCGAAAATCGGCGCCCAGTTTGTCGATTTCATCCAGGATGAACACTGGGTTCTTCGACTCGGCGCGACGGAGCCCCTGAATGACCTGCCCGGGAAGCGCCCCGATGTACGTCCGCCGGTGCCCGCGAATCTCCGCTTCGTCACGCATGCCACCCAACGAGACCCTCACAAATTTTCGCTCGAGCGAGCGAGCAATGGATTTCGCCAGCGACGTCTTGCCGACTCCGGGCGGGCCAACAAAGCACAGAATCGGTCCCTTCACGTCTGGATTCAGCTTCCGTACCGCGAGGTATTCGAGAATGCGATCCTTCGCCTTCTC
Source organism: Vicinamibacteria bacterium (assembly GCA_963577695.1). Taxonomy (GTDB): domain Bacteria; phylum Acidobacteriota; class Vicinamibacteria; order Vicinamibacterales; family UBA8438; genus UBA8438. Next base: position 16,486 of record CAUZAY010000016.1, read on the forward strand.
CAGCCCCGAGTGGTCGTCATCGAGCACCTGCTTGTTGCGCGGCAGATCGATGACCTCCTCTGTCCGGACATCCCACGGCAGTGCGACCAACCAGTCCAGATAGGTACGCGACACTGTGTATTCGGCGGCGGCCACCGGCATGCGCGACAGTCGGTCGAGCTCCCGGAGTGCCTCCTTCTGGACCGACTCCGGCATTCCCACCGCTTCGATCTTCTCCCGCAGTTCCTCAATCTCTTTGGCCTGATCGTCGGTCTCGCCCAACTCCTTCTGAATCGCCTTCATCTGCTCGCGGAGCAGATACTCACGCTGGCTCTTCCCGACTTCAGACTGGACCTCAGACTGGATCTTTGAGCCCAATTCCAGCACCTCGAGCTCTTTGATCAGCGTACGGTTCAGCGTCTCCATCCGCTCACGCACATCGAGCGTGCCCAGCACGTCCTGTTTCGTGGACGTCTGGATGGTGGTCAGGCTGGAGGCGATGAAATCGGCGAGCTTCCCGGGCTCGGCAATGTTACCCGCCAACGACTGAAGGTCGTCTGAGAGAAGCGGCGAGAGCGAGACCACTTGCTGGAAGTTGTTCTTGATGTTGCGCTGCAGCGCATCGATCTCGAGATTGTCGTCGTCGCTCGTCAACTCATCGGCCTGGTGCACGCGCGCCTTGATGTACGGCTGGGTCTCGAGCACCTCGTCAAGTCGTAGGCGCACCCGCCCCTGCACGATGAGACGCAATGTCCCGTCGGGCAGCTTGAACATCTTGTGAATGTGCGTCGCCGTCCCGATCGGATACAACTCATCCTGGGTCGGATCCTCGGTCCCCGGCTCGAGTTGGGTGAAGACCCCGACAAGACGGTCGGCGGCGATCGCTGCTTCAATCAACCGAACGGAACTCTCGCGAGCCACCGCCAGCGGCATGAAGGAGTTCGGAAACAGTACTGTGTCGCGTAACGGTAACACCGGCAACTCGGGTGGGATCGAGACCGGCCGCTCCGCGACGGTGTCCTCATTGTCGAGGAGTTCGCGCTCATCGGTCATCGTGCGATTCTCCTAACCGAGATACGGGGCGAAGTCGGCCCCGCCCCGATGGGGACGGGGCCGCATATGCAGGTGGAGTGTACCCTGAACGGCGTGAGTGCGGCGCGTCAAACACCGTCGTGCGCACCGCTGCTGACGATGGCTCACATCGACGGCGTACCGAACAGAGACACCGCTTTGCTGCGAGACTCGAGCACGCGCTCGAGATTCCGCTCGTTCTCACGTACCTCCTCGCAACCCTTGCACCGGGCCGCGAACGGCAGCGCGCGGAGCCGCTGTTCGGCGATCTCGCCACCGCACTCGAAACAATAGCCGTAGGTCCCCTCCTCGAGCCGGGCCAGCGCGGCAGAGATTTTTGTCAGGGTCTCCGCCTTCATCTGGATGAGCGCGAACTCGATGTCATCCTGAATATCCGTTTCCGAGTTCTCGGTGATGTCGGCAACCCGGCGCGTCGACGTCTGTCCGCCTTCGCTTCGGGCGAGACGAATCTTGTCCTTCACCTCACCGGCCATCTCCTCGCTACGTTCCTCGAGGATGCGACGCAGTTCTTGATACCGATCGTTCGTCATTCCATGGGTCAGGGTGTTCATGATACGGCTCCCTCTCGTCCGACCTACTGGGTTACACGCTCGGGATCGTGTCGGATCGAAGCCCGGATTACGATAGTCTTCACAAGCAAGTTAGATACCAGGACACTGACCGGACGGCGAAGTCCGAAAGTGTCAAGAAAAACGAAGCGAGCCGAGTTGGGATCAAGCGAAGGAAGGGGGTGAACCAGAGGGTTGTGAATGGCCCTCAGGGGTCTCGCCCGTCCTCGCGAGCCCGTTCTATCTGCTTCATCTACAATGCTTTCATCGGTTCCGCGCGCCACTCAACGGCGTCATCGAATTCCGATTTCACTAACTTAGACGACGAGGGGCGGCGTTAGGTTTCAGCCGTTTTTGTACCAGGCCGTACTCCAAAGTGGTCACCCGGCCAAGGGCGCCACGATTCGAGGCCGGGCCGACGAACATGCAGTAGTGGCACAAAAAACCGACGACCGACGACGTCCGACCGGCCGTCGACCCACGCCGGGGGGCACCGTTGACGACGCGATTGGGGGTATGCCAAGCTGAGTCCTCAACACGAACATGAGCGCCAGTACCTGCCCCCTCTGTGGACAACGCCGAGCGCGTCGCGCCTGCCCGGCCCTGGGGCACCACATCTGTGCCGTCTGCTGCGGCACCAAGCGGCTGACGGAGATTCAGTGTCCACCGGATTGCGGATATCTGGCGTCAGCCAAGACCCACCCACCGGCTGCGCTCCAGCGACAACAGGAGCGTGACGCCCGGTTCGTGCTGCCGATGATCGCTGGGCTGAGCGAACGACAGTATCAACTGTTTTTCCTCGTGCAAGGCACCCTGCATCAGCTCGCCGCGACCGGCGAACTACCGGTGGACGACAACGTCATCCGGGAGACGGCGCAGGCGTTGGCGGCCACCTACGAGACCGCCAGCAAGGGCATCATCTACGAGCATCGACCGTCGTCGCTGCACGCCGAGCGCCTGTCACGAGAACTGAAGCCGCTGCTCGAAGGGCAGGAAGGCCAGCGGCCAGTGGCAAGCGAGCGCGACCTCGTGGAGGTGCTGCGGCGTGTCGAGCGGGCGGCGGACCAGGCCCGAGCCGCGCTCGACGGAGGCCAGCGGGCCTATCTCGACCTGGTGGGCCGCCTCATGCAGCCGGCTCCGGAGGCCGAAGCCATCGAGAACGGCGCCGGCACCCCGGCCCGGGGGTCGTCCGTGATCATTCCTTGATCACCCCCGCAACCGCGCGGGCTGTCGTCTGTTATACTTCAACGTTTGAGCGGCACAAAATCGACCCATCACGTAGGCACCAATCTAGGTAGACCATGGCCAAGCGTTGCGATATTTGCGGGAAGGGCCCGGCCGCCGGGCGAAATGTGAGTCACGCGCACAACGTGACACCCCGACGATTTGAAGCCAACATCCAACGGGTAAAGGCGCTCGTCAACGGCGGCGTGAAACGGATTCGCGTGTGCACGCGGTGTCTTCGCTCGAATAAAGTCGTCAAAGCGGCATAGCAGGCCGCGCCGGACACCATGCGCGACGTCGTCAGCAGCCGCGGCGCACCGGCGGCGATCGGCCCCTACTCGCAGGCCATCCGCGCCGGTGGGTTCCTGTTCATTTCCGGTCAAATCCCACTGGACCCCGAATCGGGACAGGTCGTCGACGGCGATGTTGCCGCCCAGACCCATCGCGTCATGCAAAGTCTCGGCGCCATCTTGAAGGCGGCGGGCGCCAGCTACGACCACGTGGTGCGCACCACCATCTTTCTGACGGATCTGACCGACTTCGCGCTGGTCAACGATGTCTACGGGAGCTATTTCGCCGCCCCGGCCCCAACCAGAGCGACCGTCCAGGTCGCGGCGTTACCGAAAGGCGTCAGCGTCGAAATAGACGCCATCGCGCACCTGGCCTGACCGATTCTCGGCTGGGTCGTTCACCGCATCAGCCGCTCCACCTCGAGCACCCCCGGCACTCCGCGGATGACTTTGATGATCCGTTGGAGGTGTTTCAGATCTTCGATATCCACCGTCACGCTGATGCGGCTGTGGTGTTCGCCGCTGCTCGCTTCAACCTTCAAGACGTCGGTCTTGAGGCCGGCGATTTTCGAGGCCACCTCGGCGAGAATGCCGCGGCGGTCCTCCACCTGGATCCCCAAGAGCACGACGAACCCGGACTCGGCCATGCCCTTGTCCCAGACCACCTCGATCCGTCGTTCCGGATCGTAGAGCAGGTTGAGCACGTTGGGGCACCGCGCCGCGTGCACCGAGACCCCCTTTCCCCGTGTGACGTAGCCGACGATCTTCTCGCCACGAATGGGGTTGCAACAACGAGCGCGGAACACCAGCCGATCGTCAAAGCCGCTGACCTTGACCGTCTCCTCGCTCCGCCGCAGCATCCGGCGAACGACGGTACCGACCGACGGCGCACCCGGCTTCTCTTCGAGCTCCTTGGGTACGAGCTTGGCCAGGACCGACCGAGCCGGCACCTTGCCATAGCCCACGGCGGCGAACAGGTCGTCCGCACTCTGGGCCCCGAACTCGCGGGCCACACGCGCCACGGCGCCAGGCTCCAGCACCGTCTTGGGTCTGATGTCGAACCGCCGCAGCTCTTTGTCGAACAACTTGCGACCCAGCTCGACCGCCCGGACTTGCTCCTCAGCGTGGATGAAGTGCTTGATTCTGGTGCGGGCCCGAGACGTCACGACGATATTCAGCCAGTCTCGGCTTGGGGTGTGGCCAGGGGCGGTCACCACCTCGACGATGTCGCCGTTCTGAAGGCGAGTGCGAACCGGCACCATACGGCCGTTGACCCGGGCCCCGACGCACTGGTGACCGACATCGGTGTGCACGCTGTAGGCAAAATCGACGGGCGTCGCACCCCGAGGCAGTGCCTTCACTTCGCCCTTCGGCGTAAACGTGTACACCTCATCTGGATACAGGTCGACCTTGAGGTTACTGATGAACTCGCCGGGGTCACGCACCTCCTGCTGCCACTCGAGCAGCTGGCGCAGCCAGGTGAAATGCTGCTCGTCCGGCTTGACGCCGATCCGCTCCTCCTTGTACTTCCAGTGTGCCGCGATGCCCTCCTCGGCAATCGCGTGCATTTTCGCGGTTCGGATCTGCACCTCGAACGGCACGCCCTGAGGACTGACCACCGACGTGTGTAACGACTGATACCCGTTCGCGCGTGGCATCGCGATGAAATCCTTGAACCGCCCGGGCACGGGCGACCAGGTCTGGTGGATCGTGCCGAGGGTCGCGTAGCAGTCAGAGACGGATGTCGTGATGACGCGGAGCGCGATGAGGTCGTAGACCTGTTCGAAGGAAATCCGTTGGCGCTTGACCTTCTCGTGGATGCCGTAGAGACGCTTGATACGCGACTCGATGACACTGAACGAAATCTGCGCGTCCCTCAGCGTGCGCTCCAACGTGTCCCGCAGCCCTTTCACCGTTCGCTGCGTGGCCCGCCGACGGCGTTCCACCCACGCCCGCGTCGTCTCGTAGGCCATTGGGTCGAGATGTTTGAAAGCCAGATCCTCGAGCTCGTTCTTGATCTTCTTCATGCCGAGTCGGTGGGCGATCGGCGCGTAGATGTCGAGCGTCTCCTGCGCAATGATGAGCCGACGATCCTCCGGCATGTGGTCCAGCGTCCGCATGTTGTGCAGGCGGTCGGCCAGCTTCACCAGAATCACCCGGATGTCGTCCACCATCGCGAGCAGCATCTTGCGAAAACTCTCCGCCTGCCTCTCCTCGCTGGACGAGAACGGGATCGTGCTGATCTTGGTGACGCCTTCGACGACGTGCGCCACTTCGGCCCCGAAGAGTTCCTCGACACGCTCGATCGAGGTCAACGTGTCTTCAACCACGTCGTGGAGCAACCCGGCCGCGATGGCCACGTCATCGAGCCGCATGTCGGCCACCACCGCGGCGACTTCGAGGGGATGCGTCACGTAGGGCTCGCCCGACCGCCGCGTCTGGCCGGCGTGCTCGGTCGCCGAAAAGTCGTAGGCCCGACGCAACAGGTCTGTGTCGGCGTCCGGATTCGATACGCGGGCCTTGTCGGCCAGCTGCTCAAAACTGATCATCGTAAAGCTTGTATTTACAATGCCTTGCAGAACGACTTCGAACTCGCTCGAGTCTGGGACGCCCGAGGTTAGCCGGTTTTCATACCAGCGCGCGCCCTCAGAGCCGCCCACTTATAGGATGGTCGGAAACCGCCCAAAAAGAAAGCGGCTTGCCCGCGCCACGAGTAGCTTGACTTGCTCTTTTTCGCTTCACTATACTGATGCCTCCTCATCGAAGGGTCGCCAGCGCCCGGCAGCGGAAATGCTGCGGCCGGCAGTGCCCGGCACCACAGTGGCCGATTCGATCCCGGCCACTGCGTAGCGAGGGAACGTGTTGAAACCGTGAAATCAAGGGGACTGTCAATGCACACTCGATCGTTCGGAACGAGACTCGCGCTTATCGTCATGGTGAGCCTGCCGCTGACGTCGTGCCAGTTCATCGACCAGCTCCAGGCCATCAGGACCTTCAAGGACGCCAACATCGCGTACCAACGCTCCGACTACCCGCTCGCCGTCGAGCTGTACAACGAGGTCCTCGGCAACGACCCGAGCCTAACGGTAGCGCATTTCTACCTGGCCAACAGCTACGACCAGCTGTATCGACCGTCGCTGCGCGGTGAGCGGGAGAACGACGAGATGCTCGACATGGCCATCGACCACTACATCACGTCAGTGGACAGCGAGGCCAACGTCGAGTTACGCAAGCTCTCGATGCAGTATCTCGTGGCGGCGTTCGGCCCAGACAAAGCGAATGCGCCCGCTAAATCTGAGCCGGTCCTGCGTATGATGATTGAAAGCGAGCCGTCCAACCCCGACAACTATTTCGTGCTCTCCAAGCTCTATGAGGACTCGGGCCTGTTTGAAGAAGCTGAAGAGGTGCTGACTCGAGTGCAGGATCTGCGGGCCGACGACCCCATCGTGCATATGCGGGTCGCTGGGTTCTATGATCGCAACGAAGAGTTCGAGCGGACGATCGAAGCGCTGGGTCGGCGCGCCGCGCTCGAACCGGACAACCCGGAGGCCTACTACACCATCGGCAACTTCTACTGGCAGAAGGCGTTCCGCGACTTCCAGATCTCCGACGAGGAGGAAATGGAGTACGTCATGCTCGGCCTCGAGCAGCTCGACAAGGCGCTTGAGCTGAACGCCGACTACAGCGAGGCCTTGACCTACAAGAACATCCTGCTCCGTATGCAGGGGAACCTGACCGAAGATCTCGATGAGCGCGAGGCCCTCATCGAAGAGGCCGATGTACTGCGCGAGCGGGCCGAAGAACTGACCAAGATTCGGAGGGGCGGAGGCATCTAGGTCTCCCCTTCGGTCGACACTCCACGGAAACAGCCGGCGCCGCCCATTGCGGGCGCGCCGGCTTTTCTTTGTACGTGAGAGTGAGAGCAGCGGGCGGGTGTACGGCGGCGGGCACTGCACGGCTGGCACGCTGTAGCTGTGTTCGCACGTGTGCCGCTCCATTGGAGCATAGAGACGTCGCCCGGCGGCGGCGACGGCGCCACACGGCCGGACAAGCCGGCAACGACAGCTGTCCATATCGGCTCGATTCTCGACAGATCGTCCTGGTGGCTTGACTCCCGACGGGTCGGTGGGGGGAAATCCTCTGTTGCAGAGGACCGAGGTTCCGGGACGGTGGGCACGCTGAGCGTGCAGAAAGTAGCGCTGACACCCAAGCGGGACCCCGACCCAATGAGGCCACGGGTGTACAAAAAAACAACCGGCGCGGCAAGAGATGCCGCGCCGGTTCCAATCGGTGTCCGAACGACCCCGCCGACCCTACAGGGCGGCGGCGCCGCCCGCTCGCCGCATCTGCTCGGTCACGATACCCACCTTGGTGATCCCCGCACCCTTCGCGGCATCGATCACCTCGATGATCTCGCCATACCGAAGATTACCGGCACCAGCGATGAACATCGTCTTCTCTCGACGTTGCTCGAAGATGTTGCGCAAGCGCTCCTCGAGCTGCTGAATGGCCACCGGCTGCTGATTGATCGTAATCACCCGGTCGGCCGTGTACTGCAGCACGATCTGACTCGCATCGGGGGCCGCCTGCTGGGCACCCTGGGTCTCGAGCGGCAGATTGATATCGAGACCCCGCTGTGACAGCGGCAGCGCGGCCAGGAAGATCACGATCAGTACCAACAACACGTCGATAAACGGCGTGATGTTGATTTCCGCGTTGGAGTGTGGGACTTCGGCGGTGACAACGTCATCAATGTCGCGTATACGACCACTCATCGGCTATCCCCCCCCCCCGGCGCCGGCACCACCACTGCCAATCTTGCGCTCGGTGATCAACCCGATATCCTCGATACCGGCTCGCTGCAGCCTGTCAAGGACAGCCATCACACTGGCGTATTGCGCATCCTGGTCAGCCTTGATCAGCAGCACACGCTCCAACTTACGGTCCAGGGCCGCCTGGATGTTGTTCAACATGTCGGTTTCGGACGACTCTATTTTGTCGACGTAGAAACGGCCATCAGCGGTCACCGCCAGCGTTGTCTGGCCGTCATTCTCAGGCTTGTCTTCCGTGTTCGCCGCCTCTGGCAGTGTGAGATCGACGCCCTGCTGCAACAGGGGAGCGATCAGCATGACGATGATGAGCAGCACCAGCATCACATCGCACATCGGCGTGATGTTGATCTCCGAATTAAACCCGCCAGACTTCTGGCCAGAACTCATTCCCATAGATATGCCTCCTCGGCTCGTCTGGGGTGGCAGCGACGGCCCGGCGCTGGTTAGCGTCCAGGCCGTCACTCAGCCCACTAATCCGACTTCTTGATGAAGTAGTCGACGAGCTCGGACGACGAGTTGTCCATCTCGACGGCGAAGAACTCGATGCGCGACGTGAGGTAGTTGTAGAACCAGACGGCGGGAATAGCCACGAACAGTCCGACCGCGGTCCCGACGAGCGCCTCTGAGATACCCTTCGACACCGACCCGAGACCACCCGACCCGGACGCCGCGATGCCCTGGAACGCGTTGATGACGCCCAGCGTGGTCGCAAGCAGCCCGACGAACACGGCGGTGGCGCCGATGGTGGCCAGCGCTCCCATCCCTTTCTTCAGGTCGGCCGCGGTCAACGCGCTCGCACGTTGAATAGCCCGACGTACGGCGTCAATCACGTCGTCCCGCCCCAATGCGACACCGGACTCACTCTGAAACTGATACTCCTGCAAACCGGCCAACACGACTTTGCCGAGGTGGCTGTACTTGTAGTTCTTCGACTGCGACACCGCGATGGCGTCTTTGAGACGGCCGTCCTTGAGATGCTTCGCTGCCTGCGGCGCGAAGGCCTTGGACTGCTTTCCGGCCTGTGTGAACGTAAACAGTCGCTCGAAGAAGACGCCCATCGACCACATGGACATGAACGCCAGGATGATCATGAGCGACTTGACCGGAATGCCCATCTCTACCCACATTGTGACAAGATCCATTGTGCCTCCTACCTAATTTCAACGACCCGGTTCGTCGAGCCTCGGCGCACCGACAACCGGCGCGTGCTGCCCCACAGTTTCTTGGTTCGTTTCCTAACGCAAAGTAAAGTTCACGGTCACCGTCATAATGACGGGCACGGGCGACCCATTCAGCATCGTCGGCGTATATTCCCACTGTCTGACCGCCGCGATCGCCGCGTCGCTAAGCAACGCAACCTCCCGCAGGACCTTGA
>CAUZAY010000017.1:0-25587 GCA_963577695.1 Vicinamibacteria bacterium
TCGCCTATGAGTACACCGTCACGGACTCCTCGATCTATACCGCGCCGTACACCGTGATGATGCCGTTGCGACGGACCGATGGACCGCTCTTCGAATATGCCTGTCACGAAGGCAACATTGGGCTGCACGGTATCTTGGCCGGTGCGCGGAATCTCGAACTGCTGGGCCGAGAATTACGTCCGTAGCCGCCCTTGGCGGGGCACAAACATCGGGCCGGCACATGCCAGACCGTTGGCGCGTGTCGGCCCGCCGTGTGTACGGCCGGTACCACGGGCTGCTACGACTCTGACCAGAGCGCCTATCAGTCGTTGAAGAAAACCGGCGGTGTCTTGCTGTCGCCCGCGTCTTCCCGGCCTCGTCGCGGTCGAGAAAATGGACCGTGAACCCCTGTTCTGGATCGGCGCGAAAGATCTCAGCCGGCGTGATGATCGGTTCCGCGTCCGGTCTGTCGAGGCTCGCCTACAGGCGGCGGAGGACCGAGAGCGAACATTCGCGGCCGAGCGCGACGAGGAGCATCGGCGGGTCGGACACGCACTAGGCCGAGCCCGAACCCAATTGCTCGAGTTGGAGGCGCTACGGAGCCAGCGCGCCGACCGGGACCCCGCCCTGCTCGGGGCGGCCTGACGGCGTCGTGAAGGGAGAATAGGTGGGTCGTTGGTGGAGCCGCCGGTATGATTCCCTGAAAGGTACGGTCACGCCGTCGTGCACACGTCCCCATCGCGACGATTCTTCCTACCCGCCTCGTCTCCCCTCGCATTTGTCCTGATCGGCGCCATGTCGGTTACCAGCCCCATTCGGATAGTCTCGTTCGCCATTGTTGTGTCGCGTGTCAGGTTGTACGATTGACGGATACGTGAGTGTGGTGCAAACAGTGTCCATCGGGGCCAAGGGCCGCAGGTGGTCGCGAGACCCGCTGACCGTGTTTGCCGTGCCGGCGATACTGTCGCATCAGGTTTCGGGGCCGGCTTCAGCGGCAACGTCGAATCCAAGGTGGGCGTCTGAACCGACAACTTGGACCACGCCACCTGGGCGCTTTCGCTCGAGCCATTGGATCGGCGCTAGCGTTCGGCCTGACTGCAAGTCTGAGCCCTGCTGTCGAGCCATTCTGTGACGAGACGAACCCGCGAACTGCAGGCAACCGGTCCGTGGACCTGGCGCGCCTGGCCGCTGATCGCACTGACCGGGGCGGCGCTGGGCGGGTGCGGTCCAGGCGGAGACACGTCCACGCTCCCGTCCGCCGCGGTGGAGCAGTCTCCAGTTGCGTCACGGTTTGATGAGCCGTTCGTCGAGGCCGCGGCAGCGGTTGGTCTGGATTTTCAGCATGTGAACGGCATGTCGGGCGAATTCTATTTCAACGAGATGGTCGGCGGGGGGGTGGCGTTGTTCGACTATGACAACGACGGCGACCTCGACATCTATCTGGTCCAAGGCCACCTGCTCGGCCCCGACATCGCCCCCGGCGACACGTCCGCCGAGCCGGGCCTGCAGGGTCCGGTGACCGATCGGTTGTATCGCAACGATCTGGACGGCGCGCCGGACTCGCTCGGCTTTACCGACGTGACGGCCGAGAGCGGACTTGACGCGCGTGGATACGGCATGGGGGTGGCAGCCGGAGACATCGACAACGATGGTTGGGTCGACCTCTATGTCTCGAATTTTGGTCCGAACCAATTGTGGCGAAACAACGGTGATGGCACGTTCAGTGATCACACCGTGGCCTCGGGCGCCGGCGACGCGCGTTGGAGCGTGAGTTCCGCGTTCCTCGACTATGACCGGGACGGTTGGTTGGATCTGTATGTCGGCAACTACGTGAACTACAGCGTGGCTAACAACGTCGAGTGTTTCCACAACGTCCGTACCTACTGTGGCCCGGACGGGTTCGTGCCGGTGCCGGACAGGTTGTTCCGGAATCGAGGCGATGGCACGTTCGAGGATGCCACGGCGGTGTCGCAAGTGGGCACCGAGTACGGACCGGCGCTCGGAGTCGCGACCGCCGATCTCGATGGAAATGGCTGGATCGACATCTATGTCGCCAATGACCTGTCGGAGAATCGGAGCTGGATGAATCAGGGGGACGGGACGTTTGTGAACACCGGCCTGTTCAACGGGTCGGCGCTGAACGACGCTGGAGACGCCGAGGCAGGTATGGGGGTCGACGCCGGTGACTTCGACGGAGATGGAGACGAGGACCTGTTTATTTCGCATCTGGTCACCCAGACCAACACGTTGTATGTCAACGATGGGACGGGACTGTTCGAGGACCAGAGCGTGCGCACCGGTCTGGGGCCACCCAGCCTCCCGTTCACCGGGTTCGGCACGGCGTGGTTCGACTACGACAACGATGGTTGGCTGGATGTGATGGTGGTCAATGGCGCCGTTGATCTGCTGCCGAGCCTGGTGCAGGAGCGAGATCCGTACCCGTTGCATCAGACGAATCAACTGTTTCACAATCTGGGCAACGGGAGATTCGAAGACATGTCGGACCGCGCGGGGGCCGCGTTCGAGCCGTCCGAGGTCAGTCGCGGCGCGGCGTTTGGCGACGTCGACAACGACGGTGACATCGATGTGGTGGTGACAAACAACAATGGGCCGGTCCGCCTGTTGTTGAACGGCACCGGGAATCGGAACCACTGGATCGGCCTGCGCATGGTGGGTGCGTCGGTGGCACGCGACATGCTCGGAACTCGGGTGGCAGTGGTGACCACGGACCGCTCGCCGTTGTGGCGGCGGGTCCGATCGGACGGAAGCTATGCGTCGGCCAACGATCCGCGTGTCTTGGTGGGGCTCGGGGCGGCGGAGGCCGTGACGGCGGTCCGGGCCGTGTGGACCGACGGGCGCGCCGAAGAATGGACCGATGTGACGGTGGACGCGTGGACCACGCTTCGGCAAGGGACCGGGGTGGCGGTTGGTCCGCCGGGTCAAGGGCCGGTGTCACCGTGAGGTCCACCCGGTCGCGGCGTGTGCGCACTGGTGTGATCTCGCTGTGTGGAGCCGGCCTCCTGGCGGGTGCCTGTAGTGAGGTGCCGTCGCCGCCCAGTGCCGTCGACGTGGCGCCGGTCGCCGACAGGGAGGCGGCGCCACCAGTCACGCTCCCGCAGATCGACGGCTTCGAGGCGGACGCGCAGACACAGCTGCGTGACGCGCATCTCGCCCTGCAAGTCGCCATCGAGGCCCGTACGGTGACGGGCGACCAGTTTGGACGTCTCGGAATGCTGTTTGCGGCATACGGTCTGGTCGACGGGGCCGAGGCGGCGTACCTCAATGCCCGGGGGCTGGCTCCAGCCGAGTTTCGTTGGGATTACTATCTCGGGGTTCTGTACGACACGACGTCACGACCGGAGCAGGGCATCCCCGCCTTGGAGCGCGCGCTTGAACTGAGCCCCGGTTATGTGCCCGGGCTGGTCCGGCTTGGCGACTTGCTGGCTGGACAGGATCGGGTCGCCGAGGCGACACGGCGGTATCGCGATGCGTTGGCGCAGGATCCGTCGTGCAATCCGTGCCTGGTCGGGCTCGGACAGATCGCGCTGCAGGACCGCGAGTTCGAGACCGCGGTCGAGCATCTCGAGCGTGCCCTACAGTTCGCGCCGCAGGCCGCCACCATCCGATATCCACTGGCGCTGGCCTACCGTGGACTTGGAGAGGACGCCAAGGCGCAGGCGCAGCTCGATGCGCGTGCCGAGGCGACACTGAACACTGGGATGGGCCGTCAGATCGACCGCCCCGGGGTGTTCGACCCGTTGCTCCAAGAACTCGAGCGTATGGCGGTCGCGGGTAACGTGGCGATCGAAGCACGCGGGGTGATGGCGGCTCGGGAAGGACGCTGGGCCGATGCCATCTCCGATTTCGAGACGCTCGTGGCCTCGGACCCCGACAACGCGGTGTCCCGCAATCTGCTTGCGGTCGCGCTGTTGGCGACCGGGGATCGCGACGGGGCCCGGCATCAGTTTCAGGAGACCTTGCGGATTGACCCAGTGCACCCCAGAGCGAACCTCCAATTGGGTCTGCTGTTGGTGGACGACGGTCAGGAGCAGGGCGCGATTATACGATTCCGCGCCGCGGTCGAGGCGGACCCCGGGGCCAATATGGCGTATCTCAATCTCGCCGGCGCGCTGTTGCGGAACGGTGACGCGGGAGAAGCGGCGGATGTCTACGACGCATTGCTCGAACTCGATCCGAGCAATGCTCCGGCCAGGCTGGGACGCGCGTTCGCGTTGATTCGGGCCGGGCGTCATGCCGAGGCAAAGATCCGGCTCGAGGAGGACATCCTGGCGCGCCCGACGGAGATAGCGTTCCCGCACACGCTGACGCGGTTGCTGGCCGCCTCTCCTGACGCGAGCGTGCGGGACGCGGGGCGGGCGTCTGAGCTGATACAGCAGGTGACCCGGGAACTGCAGAATGGCCAGGTCGCCGAGACCACGGCGATGGTCCTGGCCGAGGTCGGTAGTTTCGATGGCGCTGTCCGCTATCAGGAAATCGCGGTCGGGCTGGCCGCGGAGGCCGGGATGAGAGAGCTGGTGGCCGAGATGCGCATCACGCTGGCGCTGTATCGCGGGGGCCAGCCATCGCGATTGCCGTTCAGGCCGAACGATTCGGTTTTTTTCCCCGCGCCGTTCAAGCCGCCCGGTGCGTTCGACGAACCGCCAAGTGGCGCGCCTGGTCAGCCGTAGGTTTTCTGACGAGATGCCCGCGTGGACGGCGTTGCTTCCTCGGTCACATGCCGCCTGCATGCTCCCTCGTCGCGCCTTGCCACACAGGCGACTCGTCAGAAAACGGCCTCGTCGGAAGACCTAGGGAAGCAGACGGGGAACAAACTTGGTGAGCCCTTGGACCGGGCCGACCTCGCCGCCGATGACGTTGCCGGCCGCGTCGACCGTGACCCCTTCGCCCATCGACCCGTAGCCCCCCATCCCGGAGGGACGCTCGGACACATGTTCCGCGACGAAATAGAGTACTTCGCCCGTCCGAGCGCTACCCACTCGAAGGCCCTTCCGCCAGCCGGGGTTGTAGTTGTCGTCCGACTCCGAGTCGATGGCATACAGCATGTCGTTGTCATCGATGAAGAGCCCGCTGATTCGGCTGAACTGATACCAGGTCGCGATATGGCCACCCTCCTGGTCAAAGATCTGAATTCGGCGGTTGCCGCGGTCCGCCACGAAGAGACGGCCTTGAGAGTCCATCGCGAGGGAGTGCGGCGCCCGAAACTGCCCGTCTTCGTATCCCCAGGAGCCCCAGCTCTCGATGAACGTGCCGTCCGGGGCGAACTTGGAGATCCGGCTCAGGGAGTCCGGACCGGCTTCGTCCTCGAACTGGGCGCCGTGTCCCTCCGCGACGAAGATGCTCCCGTCCGGCGCCACAAGGACGTCGTTCGGCTGAGTGAGGTGCGTCGGAGGGTTGCCGGCCACGCCGGATGTGCCGATGGTGAGGAGCACCTCGCCGTCCGGACTCAGCTTGACGACCGTATGCCCTCTTCCGGACGGAGTGGGGGATGGACCCACCGCGGTGACGGTCGCCGCGTCAGCGATCCAGACATTGCCGTCGCTGTCGACGTCCATCCCGTGGGGCCACATGAAGATCCCAGCGCCGATCGCCTGCACGACGGTGCCGCTTGGATCCAGCTTGACGATCGGGTCGACATCCGACTCCGCGCATGAGTTCGCGCCGCAGCGATCGCCGGCCCAGATATGCACACCGTCCACATCGACGTTGACCGCACTGACCGAGCCCCACGACCGGCCGTCTGGCAACGTGCCCCAGTCGCGCTGGGTCTCATACGGGTTCGGCAGGTTGTTGATCGGTTCGACATCGGCATGTGCGGCCGGGCCGGTGGCACCCCGCTGCGCCAACGCGGTGAGTGGGGCAAGTGCGACGAGTGTGCCGCACAGGGCCGCACACATGACCAGGCGTCCGCCTGACGTCTGGACAGGACTGTAGTTCTTGATCATCGTTTACCTCAGTTTGCTGGACGGGTAGACCTGCGACTCGAGCGGGCCGGCAGACAAGATGGCCTCCTCGGGCTGGTATTGTCAAGTGGGCGACGGTCGGGAGTCACGCGACCGTCCCCGTCCGGCCGGACAAGGCCGCACTGGCTGCGCTTGACACAGGCTGGCGGCTCTGCGAGTTTTTCCAGAGACGTCGCTGGACCCAGCAGGGGGAGCACGCGCGGCCGCCATCATGCCAATGACCGAGGTCACGATGAGACATCGATGTGCGCGACTCATGGTCGCCACGCTGCCCTTGGTCGCTGGTGCGTGTGGCGCGTCCGAGCCTCTCGTCGAACCGGGGGAGACACCGGCGGTCGAACAGGGCGCCGCACCAACGGGCCGCGATGCGGCGCCAGCGGGGGCGGGCGGGACTGAGCCGCGGAGCGACGCGCCCGCGGTGTTCGAACAAATGACCAGCGGTGCGTCCATTGACCAGTTCGCCAGGTACTCGCCGGACGGGAGCGGCATCGTCTTCGTGTCGGACCGGAACGGGGGGCTACGACTCTGGACGATGTCGGTACAGGGCGGTGACCTGACGGCGCTCACCGACGAACACGACTTTCTACTCTTTCCGGTGTGGTCGCCGGATGGCTCCCGCCTCGCATACGTGTCCGATCGGGACGAGCCGACGAACGTCTGGGTCGTGTCCGCCGGGGGCGGCGACTCGGTGCGCCTGACCTCCGACTCCGGCATCGTGTACGACCCGCAGTGGTCGCCCGACGGGGCGACCCTGCTCTATCTGAACAACACCGAGGGCGAGAACGACATCTGGGTCGCCGCGGCGGACGGCAGTGGGTCGAGGCAACTCACCACGACCGGCGCGGCGGGCCCCGCGCGGTGGTCACCGGACGGCACCAAGATCGCCTTCGCCTCGAGTCACGGCGAGACCCGCAGCATCTGGATGATGCCCTCCGGTGGCGGGGTCGCCACGCAGTCGACCTCCGATGACGGCCAGGACAGCGCCGTTGAGTGGTCGCCAGACGGTACCCAGATCCTCTTTACGTCCAATCGAGCCGGGAGCCCCAATGTGTGGGTGATGCCGGCCACGGGGGGGGACGCCACCGCGTTGACGACCGGCCGAGGCAACGACAGTCTGCCTCGGTGGTCGCCCGATGGCGCGTGGGTGGCCTTCTGGTCGATTCGCGATGACGTGTCGGACGTCTGGATGGTGCCGGCCGCGGGCGGTCCAGAGATTCAAATCACGAATGACGATCTCGGCCAGGCGCATCTCCGGTGGTCGACCGACGGCACCGCGCTCGTGTTCAGCGTCAGCCAGCGGCGTTCCGATCTCTGGACGGTATCGGCGGAGCGTGGGAGCCGGTCGCCGGTGACGTCGGACCACGAGAACGCGCGTAGCCCCGTCGTCTCGCCGAACGGCAGGGAGGTCGCGTTTGTGTCGGGCGGCGGCAGTACCAGCGACATCTACATCGTGGATCTCGGTGGGGGCGCGCCGCGACGCCTCACGACGAATCCCGGCGGCACGGCTCGGCCGCAGTGGTCGCCTGACGGTACGCAGATCGCGTTCGAGTCCAGTCGCGCTGGGAGCAGCGACCTGTGGATCGTGACCGCCACGGGCGGCGAGCCACGGCAGGTAACGACGCACACGGCGCGGGATACCAGTCCTGTCTGGTCCCCGGATGGCGCGACGCTGGCGTTCCTGTCCAATCGGGAAGACGACGTGTCCGAGGTCTGGCTTGTTCCGGTCGCGGGTGGTGACGCTCGCCGGCTGACCACCCAGGGCGCATCGAGACCGCGCTGGAGCCCCGACGGTCAGGACATCGTGTTTCAGTCTGCGGCCGGGATGGACGCCCAGATGCAGGTCTGGCGGGTGCCGTCCGCGGGTGGCACGGCCACGCCGTTGACCGAAGGCGGGTATACGGCTCAAACGGAGTACTCGCCCGATGGGCAGACGCTCACCTACCAGCGGCACGACGGCGTGGGGTTCGACATCTATGTCATGCCGGCGAACGGCGGTGCCGCCACCCGTCTGACCAGCGAGGAGGATGACGATGTCTCGCCACGGTGGTCACCCGACGGCTCGCGGGTGGCGTTTCTGTCGGGCGAGACGGACAATCGGGCGCTGCATGTCGTCTCGGCGACGGACGGCGAGTTGACCCGGCTGACCGACCCGACCGGGGCCGTCGGGAGTTACGAATGGCTCCCGGACGGCTCGGCCCTCGTCTACAGCCTCCGAGAGTGGCGGGCCAATCTTTGGCGCGCCGAGATTGGGACGCTGCTCGAGGGCGGCACACGCTAGTCCCCGGGACACTAGACTGTTCCGCAATGCGCGAGCACGAGCCGCCCGAACGGTGGTCCCTCGACGGCCTGAATCCGAGGGCTATCGCCGCTCGGGACACGGGCCTGGCCTGGCTCGTCGCCCTCGGGGTCTTGGTGACGGCCCCGCCGGCCGCCTCTCAGCCACGCCCGCGCGTCGACCCGACGCGGCCACCCACGCTCGTGTCGGTCGAGGTGGAACGGGCTCCCGTCATGGACGGGGTGGTCATGGGCGACCCGGCTTGGTCGGAGGCCAACCCCACGGCGGAGTTCTGGCAAACCCGCCCCGATGAAGGGGAGCCGTCCTCGGAGAAGACGGAGGTGCGGTTTGTCTTCTCCGACACCACGCTCTATATCGGGGTGGTCTGCTATGACGAGGAAGCCGGGGAGATCACCGTCGCGGACAGTCGTCGAGATGCCTCTCTGGACGATGGCGACAGCATCCAGATCATCCTCGACACGTTCCTCGACCAGCGGAGCGGTTTCGTCTTCGGCACCAGTCCAGCCGGGCAGGAGTATGACGGTCAGGTCGTGAACGCCGGCGAAGGCCGACTCGGCCGCAGCACGACCACATCCAGCGGGTCCGGCGCCGGGTACAACGGGAACTGGGACGGTGTGTGGGAGGTGCGGACGACGGTCTCCGATACGGGATGGAGCGCCGAGTTCGCCATCCCTTTTCGTACGCTGAACTACCCGGCCCGCGACGTCCAGACCTGGGGAGTGAATATCCAGCGGACCATCCGGCGTCGCAACGAGATCGCCTACTGGGCTCCCCTTCCACGGCAATACAACCTCCTGCGGCTGTCACTCGCAGGGGCGGTAACTGGCGTTCGGGTGCCCCCGGCGGAAGAGCGCGGCGTGAAGATCGTTCCCTATGTAACCGGTGAACTGGGCCATAGCGACGTCCGGGAGCGCACGACGGCCCTTGGCGACGCCGGCGTTGATCTGAAATACGCGATCTCTCCCAGCCTGACCCTTGACCTGACGTACAGCACGGACTTCGCCCAGGTCGAAGTGGACCGTCAGCAGATCAATCTGGACCGATTCAACTTGTTCTTTCCGGAGAAGCGCCCGTTCTTCCTCGAGAACGCAGGGGTGTTCTCGGTGAGCAGCGTACGTCAGGTGGCGGGCGGGAATCCGGCCCAGACGGAGCTGTTCTTCAGCCGCCGCATCGGCATTGGCGGCGACGGCCGCGAGATTCCGATTCTGGGAGGCGCGCGAGTGTCCGGCAAGGTGTCGGACACGGTGTCCGTCGGGCTGCTCAACATGCAGACCGAGGCGGTCGGCCGCGCCACGCCGGCCAACAATTTCAGTGTGGCTCGTGTCGCGCGAGACCTGCCGAACGGTTCACAGATCGGGGCGCTGTTCGTGAATCGGCAAGCGACGGGGGCGCAGGCCGGGTCGGACAACTACAACCGGACGTATGCGGTGGATGGTCGGGTCGGGCTGGGGCAGAACGGGCAAGTCGCCGGATTCCTCGCCAAAACGTCGACCCCGGGATTGGAGGCGGCCGACCACGCGTACAATCTGGCCTGGGACTACAACTCCGAACAGTGGCGTTTCACGATCGGCTACGTAGAGGTGGCCGAGGACTTCAACCCGGAGGTCGGGTTCCTTCGGCGAGGGGGGCGTGGCTTCCGTAACGTCGATTCCGGCTTCTCTTTTATCACGCGACCGAAGAACTTCCTCAAGCTCCAGCAGATTCGCCCACACGCGACCTTCAATCGATTCTGGCTCTTCGACGGATTCGAAGAGAGTTCGTTTCTGCACCTCGACAACGACCTCGAGTTCAACGACAGTTCGCTGATCAAGACCGCCTGGAACATCACGGGCGAGGGGGTCATCGAGGCGTTCGAAATCGCCGACGGGGTGATGGTGCCAGCCGGCAGCTACGACCACCATGAGGCGCAAATCTCCTACGAGTCGAACCGGGGTGCACCGGTGAGTGTTGGCCTGCGCACGCGGGTCGGCGGCTTCTTCGGCGGCCATCGAGCCACCTGGGGGCCAACGCTCAACATACGGACCGGTGATGCGTTCAATGCCGCCATCGAGTGGAGCCACAACGACGTGGACCTGCCGGGCGGACACTTCATCGCCAATCTCACGAGCGCCCAGGTCGCCTACAATTTCACGCCGCGCCGCTTTGTTCAGGCCCTGGTCCAATACAACGACAGCGCCGATCTGTGGTCGACCAATCTTCGTCTGGGTTTGCTGGGTCAGGCCAACACCGGTCTCTTTCTGGTCTACAACGACACCCGCGGGCTGCACGACACGATTCCGGCCGGTGGTGGCCGCAGCCTGATTCTCAAGTTCAGCCAGATGTTCGATCTCGGGGACTAGCAGCCCGTGGTAGAAGTCCCACTGCATTCGACCGACGCTGAATCCGTCCGACCTGCGTTGTTCATCGGTCACAGACTGCCGGTATTTTCCCTCTTCTCGCCTTGCCCGACCGGTCCAGCGCCACTCTCGGTGCGACGCGCGACTTCTACCACGGGCTGCTAGTGGACCGCGGTCTCGGCGTTCCCCGGTATACTTTCCAGCCTGTCGTCGCGCGAGGCAGGACGGACCCCGCGACGGGTCGTGGACTATTCATCACATCGCAGCAGAGGAGAAGAGTTACATGAGCGACAGTTTGACCGGTGCGGAATTCAAGGCAGCGCTGCGGAACAACACCCCCAAGCTGGGATTGTTCATCAATTCGCACAGCACCACCGTCGTGGAACAGCTGGCCCACAGCGGCTACGACTGGTTGCTGGTCGACTCCCAGCATGGTCCGATGGGCTACGAGACCTTGTCCACCATGATCGGGGGCATCGCGGCCGGCGGCGCCAAGTCGCTGGTGCGGGTCACCGGATACGCGGACCGCGCCGGAATCCAGCAGTCGCTGGACGTCGGGGCCGATGGCGTGCTGGTGCCGTACATCAACACCGCGGACGAAGCTCGTCAGGCGGTGAGTTGCACGCGGTATCCCACGGCGGGGACCCGTTCAGTCTATTTTCCGCAGAAGAGTATGAACAAGGGCGGTCTGCTCGGGTACGCCGGCGCGGCCAACGATAACATCATCACCGCGATGCAGGTCGAAACGGCCAGTTGTATTGAGAACATCGAGGAGATCGCGGCGGTGCCGGGCATCGACCTGTTGTTTCTCGGCCAGAATGACCTCTGTATGTCGATGGGCCTGTACGAGAAGTATCAGTTCCCCGACATGTACACGTCGCCTGAATTGAAAGAGGCGACGGACGCTCTGAAGGCGGCGGCCAAGAAGAACAACGTCATTCTTGGTCTGTTCCTGTTCGGCACCGACCGTGTGGGCGAGTTCCGCGAGCAGGGCTTCAGCCTGATCAGCATCGGAAATGACCTCCACCACATCCTGACCCAGGCCGGCGCGCATGTAGAGGCGCTGGAGGGGATCATGCCGGACTGGAAGCGGCGTCCGACGGCGTTGTTCTAGTACTTCGACGGGCTGCGCGTTCAGTACTGTGGCCGGGGCTGCGCCCCGGGGGGGCGGCGACCGCTACGCGGGGACCCCGGAATGCCCCACTCCGCGTCCGCGAGGCGCGCATTGTCGCGCGCCTTGGCCTGTTCCGGCGGCACTGAACGAGTAAGTGGATGCTCGTTTCGGGCCGCATGCCCCGGCCGCGGGGCGCAGCGCGGGCTCGCGAGGGAGGGGGATCGGATGAGCGGGCACACCCGAGACAGGTTGGCGGGATCGGGGAGTTGGACCTGGGGCCGGTCGTTGTCGTGGGTCGTGGCGTGGGTCTTCCTGTCGGCGCCGCCGGCGGGCGCCCAGGAGGGTACGGCCAACGGCGAGTGGCGCTCCTACGCGGGCGACGTTTGGGGCACGAAGTATTCGCCACTCGACCAGATCACACCCGACAATTTCGATCGGCTTGTAGTGGCCTGGCGGTGGCGCACCGCCGATTCCCTTCTGCCATACGAGAGCCAGCAAGGCGTGTCGCTGGCGCCGGCCGCGACGGTGTTCGCGCGGCTCGACGAGGCCGACCCCAACCGGTGGGTGACGCGACCCAGCATCGGGCGCCTCTCGGCCACGCCGCTGATGGTGGCCGGCGTCCTGTATCTCGCGACCCCGCTGTATCAGGCAGCAGCCATCGATGCCCGGACCGGTGAGACCCTGTGGGTCCACAATCCGCGGGTCTACGAAGAGGGAAGCCCGCCCCTGCCCGCCCCCTGGAACCATCGGGGGGTAGCCTACTGGGAGCGTGGCGACCAAGCGCGGATCGTCTGGGGCACGGGCGACGGTTTCCTCACGGCGGTCGACGCCAAAACCGGTCTTCTGGCGACCGGTTTCGGAGATGGAGGACGGGTCAGTCTCGAGGACGGGCTCCCGCGCGCGCGTCAGCACACCAGCGGCTTGCCCCCGCCGTCCCGGTCGCCACCGCTCGTCGTCGGCGATCGTGTCATCGTCGGCTCATCAGTCCATGACTACGTGGCGACCCGAGAGAACCCGCCCGGGTTCGCGCGGGTCTACGACATGCGCACGGGTCGACACGAGTGGGACTTCCACAGCGTGCCACAGAGCGGCGATGCGTTTGGCGCCGACACCTGGCTGAACGAGTCGTGGCGCTACTCGGGCAACACCAACATTTGGGGCAACATCACCGCCGACCCGGAACTGGGCTACGTCTATCTGGCCACCAGCACGCCGACCTCGGACTTCTATGGCGGACACCGGCTCGGTGACAACCTCTTCGCCGAGAGCATCATCTGCGTCGACATCGAAACCGGCCAGCGGGTCTGGCACTACCAGTTCGTCCACCACGGTGTCTGGGACTATGACAACCCGGCCGGGCCCAATCTGCTCGACCTGACCATCGACGGTCGTGGGGTGAAGGCGGTCGCGCAGGCTACCAAGCAGGGGTTTGTCTACACATTCAACCGCGTGACCGGCGAGCCGGTCTGGCCGATCGAGGAACGACCGGTCTCGACCGACACGGATCTCGCCGGGGAGTTGTTGGCGGCGGCGCAGCCGTTTCCGACCCGGCCGGCCCCGTTCGAATATCAGGGCACGTCCATCGACGACCTGGTTGATTTCACTCCTGAGATCCGGCAGATGGCGGTCCAAGCCGTGGCCGGGTTCCGCCTTGGCCCGCTGTATACGCCGTTGTCGTTGCGCGGCACCATCTTTCGCCCCAGCGCCGGAGGCGGCGCCAGCTGGGGTGGGGCCGCCGTCGATCCGGAGACGGGCTTGTTGTATGTGCCGTCACGCAACGTGCACACGGTCATGCGGTTTCGTGAGCCGGTGCCGGAAGATGCGGCGACCCTGCGCTACCTGCTCAGCCAGGGCGGGGCCGAATTCCTGGCGGGGGGGAACGAGCGCCGACAGCCACAGATGCCGGAGGGACTCCCACTCTGGAAGCCGCCGTATTCGCGGATGACCGCGATTGACATGAACACTGGTGATCATGCGTGGATGATCCCGACCGGCGACGGTGATCGGATCGGGAACCATCCGCGATTGCGCGATCTCGATCTCCCGGCGCTGGGGGGTGACGCCGGGCGGAACGGGCCCGTCGTGACCAGCACCCTGATCATCTACACTCTCACCGCTGGCGGCACCGGCGGCGGACCGCGTCTGGTCGCCTACGACAAGGCCACCGGCGAACCGCGCGGGGACGTCGATCTACCGGGGGGCGCGATCGGGACGCCGATGACCTATATGTTGGACGGCCGTCAATACATTGCCCTGACCGTGGGCGGAGAGGTGCCGGCACTGATCGCGCTGACGCTGGCCACTTCGTAGCCTCGGGTCTTCAGACCCGCCGGAGCCTCGTCACCGCGCGGACGTGTGCGCCGCCAAAAGACACGGATGTTCGCCGGGTTGCGGCCGGCGACGTGACAGCCGTGTGAGAATGGTCGCCGGATGAGACCGCGTCAGCGCGCGGCACGGCCGCGTTCCGCGGCCGTCGACGGAGGTCAGAAACGATCATGTCCAGTGATAGTCAGGCTTCGAACGATCTCGTCGCCGTGTTTGACACGGTGAAAGGGGAAATTCGTGTCGCGCTCTTTCCGACGGAGGCGCCGATGACGGTGGCCAACTTCGTCAACCTGGCGACACGTGGCTACTACAACGGCCTGAAGTTTCATCGGGTCATCGCCAACTTCATGGTGCAGGGCGGCGACCCCGCCGGGACCGGCATGGGGGGGCCCGGGTACAACTTCGGGGATGAGTTCAGCCCCATCCGACGACACGACTCGGCCGGTGTGCTCTCGATGGCCAACGCCGGACCGGGAACGAACGGGAGCCAATTCTTCATCACGCACGGTCCGACCCCTCATCTGGACGACAAGCACTCGGTGTTCGGGCAGGTGTCGTCGGGGCAGGATGTCGTGAATGCGATCGCGCAGAACGATGTGTTGACGACGGTCACGATCGAAGGCGACGCGTCCGCTCTGCTCGAGGCACAGAAGCCACAGGTCGATGGGTGGAACGGGGTGCTGGATAGCCAGTAACAGCCGTAGGGTAATCGAGGTGCCCTCTCTGGGCGTGTTGCCACGTCCAGAGAGGGCGTTGCTTGCTAGCGCTCGTCCGCGCGTGCGCCACCCAGGATCCCCGTCATCGAATGGTTGCCCTCGTGGCAGGCATATTCGAACAGGGTGAGATCGTTGAGACGCATCGGAATCTCGGCCGTCCAGGGTGTGGTCCAGGTCGAGGGGTCGTTCACGGTGAACGAATAGAGCAGCGTGCTGTCGTCGGCGCGGGTAAACCGCTCGACCAATGTCATGTTCGCGCTTGTTCCGCGCCATCCCCGCTGAGCGCTGAAGTTGGTGGTTTCCACCACCAATGTGTCGCCGTCCCAGTGTCCGCGTGAATCGCCGGACCACTGCCGGATGTCGTCAGGCAGTGGGGGACGCCCGTCCAGCGGGACTACCCGGGCGGTATGCACCATTTCGGTCACGAGCACGACGTGGTCCTGGGTTTGAAACAGCTGGAGGTTCTGGTTGTAGCCGCCCGAGGTGATCGGCGGCCCGGCGTTGAAGCCGAGGATGCACCGGTCGTAGGCGGTCCGGTCGACCCAGGAATCGGCGGGGTGTGCCTCACGATGCGCCCGACGCTCGTCGGCGACCCGCTGTCCCTCCGTCGTAAGATCCGGAATACGCCCGTCGGCTGGGTCGACGACCAGTGACGTGCGTCGAGTACCAACGGTTCGGGTGCCGCGGTCGAGCCAGAAATTGTTGTAGAACCCGGGGGCTCCTTCCTCGCCTCGGTCCACGCTTTCGGTGACCTCGGTCCGTTGAGCGGACCGGATCGCGAGATCGGCGTTCCGCGCGATCACCTCCTGCTCCAGGTTGGCCGCCTCTTCCGCGCTCAAGAACTCCTGGTCGGACAAGCTCCGGGGACGCTCCAGCGGGGTAATGGTACGGAAATCCCAGATACCCTGCAGATCTGGCTGTCCCCAAGACGTCCGCGGGATGGTTTGGGCCCCCACGGAGCCGGCCGCGGTCGACAACAGGGTAACGACGCTCACTGACAACGACGTGAGAATTCGATGACGCATCGGGATCTCCTCGTGGGTTCTATGTCCTGTAACCGTGATTTGCTGCCTCGGTCGGTCGCGTGATGCCCCGCTGGCGACTGAGGTTGCGAATCATGGTGACGGGGCACTAGGTGCATTTTGCAAGCATCGTAGCAGTCTGGGGTGAAAGAGGCTACGACAGATATGATTGCCTTGTCCGACCGTGTTGCGAAGGGTGGGGAGCCCGAGGGGCACGCCGACATTTGACTGAGGAGACGACCATGGCGACGATTCGCGCATTCGGTGCGATCCTGCTTTGTTCCGGTCTGCTGGCCGCGTGCGGTGTGTCGTCGTTCACGCAGCCGGCGACCCGAGACCCGACCTCGATCGAGCAATTCGATCAATGGATGGACGAATTGTCGAACTGGGGGAGGTGGGGACCGGACGACCAGTTGGGTGCGGCGAACCTGATGACGGAGGCCAAGCGCCGGGAGGCGGCCGCCCTGGTGCAAACCGGGACCACAGTGTCGTTGGCGCACGACATGATCACTGAGGCGGGCGCGGACGCGGCAGAGCCGTATGTGCTGCAGATGACGGTCAACGCAGAGGCCCAGAATTCGGGCGACCGCGTCGACGTCTACTTTCACGGCGTCACGTTCTCGCATCTGGACGGGCTGTGCCACGTGTTCTACAAGGACAAGATTTACAACGGGCATGACTTCCAGGACGTGGTGACCGAGGATGGCTGTAACCAGCTCGACACGGTCGCCATGAAGGACGGGCTGGTGACCCGAGGCGTGCTGGTCGACATGCCCCGCTTGAAAGGTGTGCCGTATCTGGAGCCGGGGACCAAGCTCTATCAAGAGGATATCGAAGCGTGGGAAGAGTACGCCGGAGTGACCCTGGGAGCCGGAGATGCGCTGCTCCTGCGGGTCGGTCGCTGGGCGCACCGCGCCGAGCACGGACCGACCCGCGAGATGGCGGGGTGGGACGCCTCGGTCATCCCGTGGCTGGCTGAGCGTGACATCTCGCTCCTCGGGGCCGATTCGGTCCACGAGGCCCCAGGCAGTGTGCCGGGTCTCCGTGTCAACCCCATTCACCGCTTCGCTATCGTGTCTCGCGGCATGAACCTGCTCGACAATCTCGACCTCGGGGCCGCGGCTGAGACCGCCGCGAGTCTGAATCGCTGGGAATTCATGCTCGTCGTGGCGCCGCTTCGCGTGCCGGGCGGCACCGGATCTCCGGTGAATCCGATCGCGATTTTCTGATTCGACGGTGCGGAGCCTCCATCACGACCCCTGACACGCCTCATCGTCGAGTGCCGACTGGTTGGACAGCTGTGTGCGTGGCGGTGGCCGTCCTGCTGGTGGCGACGCCGGGGCGCGGCCAGTCCGAGCGTCGGGCGCCCTACGTGCGTCTGGTCGCCGGTCTGGGGGTCACGGGCGCCAGCGATCTGCGCATACGTCAGCCGTCGCTAGGCACCGATCTGACGTTCGAGCAGGTGTCGTGGGAGCACAAGTCGCTGTCCACGGAGTGGACGCGCGACTCGATTCCGTACGTCGGCGCTCGTCTTGGGTTCTTCTTCCGTGAGCCGCGCTGGCTTGGTGTGTCCGCCGAGGTGCTGCACTTCAAGATTTTCGCGGAGCAAGACCAACTCGTGCGAGTGCGGGGCGTGGACGAGGGGCACGCGGTTGACACGACCGCGCCGTTCAGCCAGTTCGTGCAGGGCTACCAGGTGAGCAACGGCGTCAACATGGTGCTGGACAATCTGGAGGCGCACCGACAACTGGCCCGGAGCACGCTGTTTCCCGACGGAAGAGTCGACGTCTACGGCGGGTTCGGCGCCGGGGTGACGATTCCGTACACGCGATCACTGATCGACGAGCAGTTTCTCCGGGGATACGAATGGGGCCGGATCGCCACGCAGGTGCTCGGTGGCGTGGCGTACAACCTGTCGCCCCGCTGGGACGCCTCGCTGGAGTACAAACTCGCCGCGACCACCATCGATGGAAGCGTCGCCCAGGGCGACAGCCTGTCGTCGCTGCGCACGCACCATCTGGTCTTCGGGTTGGGCTTTCAGTTCAAGCGATAGATGTTTGGGCGGGGCATCCCGTCGGGCGACGTCGAACGTCAACACGCGGCCGGGGCCGCCGGGCGCGACGTGGGTCGTGACCCGCGTCGCCAGCCTGGGGTTTACCGCACGCCGGCGAGCAAGTACCATTAGACCCAGAACAACAACACCCAGCCGAGGCCGGTTTCGCCTCGGGCGCGGACAAACGACCCGTGGGAGAGTGACTCCAATGACGACCAGAAGCATCGTGGCGGGGGTCGGAATCACTCTGTTCTTCGGTGTTTCGGGTGCGTTCAGCTACGCCCAGACGGCGCCCGGCGGGACCCAACGCGCTCTCCTCGACCAGTATTGTGTCGCCTGCCACAACGATCGCACCCGCCAGGCGGGGCTGAGCCTCCAGACGATCGACGCCGAACAGGTGGGCCGGGTCGTCGACGAGGTTGAAATGTGGGAGAAGGTGGCGCGGAAGTTGCGAGCTCGCGCCATGCCGCCGCCCGGGCGGCCGCGGCCTGACGATGCCGCCTACGAGGCGATGGCCGCATCGCTTGAAACTGCCCTCGACGAGGCCTCCGCCGCGGCTCCGAATCCCGGCCAGCCTCCGATTCACCGGCTGAACCGGGTGGAGTATCGCAACGCGATTCGCGATCTGCTGGCGCTGGAGGTCGACGAGCGGGAGTTGCTGCCCCCCGACGAGTCGGGCTACGGCTTCGACAACATCGCCGATATCCTGGCCGTGTCGCCGGTGCTGCTCGATCGCTACATGGTGGCGGCCGACAAGATCAGTCAACTGGCGCTGGGTGACCCATCGATCCGTCCGGTGGTCGAGAAGCACACCGTGCCCTACACGTTGTGGCAGGACGGTCGGATGAGCGAGCAACTGCCGTTCGGCTCTCGCGGCGGTCTGGCCGTGCGACACCACTTCCCACTGGACGGCGAGTATGTCGTCAAGCTGACCCTGCAACGAGCCTACGGGAATCACATTCGTGGGCTCGGCGAGGTGAACGACATCGAGCTCCGGCTGGACCGCGAGCGCATCCGGCAGTTCACGGTGGGCGGCGACGGCGAGCGCGCCCCGTGGGACGCCGTTTCGAGACCCACGTTCTACGAGCAGACGGCGGACGAAGGGCTGGAAGTACGGGTCGAGGTGAAGGCGGGCACGCGACTGGTCAGCGCGGCGTTCCTCGACAGGGCGGCGGTGGTCGAAGGGGTGCTTGAACCACGTCCGGCCGTCTCCAGCCTGGCCTATTCGCGCGACCGCAATGCCGCGATGGCGCTCGACAGCATCACCATCAGTGGGCCGTTCAACCCGGGCAGGTCGGACAAGACGCCAAGTCGTGACCGCGTCTTCGTCTGCTATCCGTCGGCTGCGGCATCCGAGGTGGACCAAGAGACGTGCGCGACGGAAATCCTCGCCACGCTCGCTCGCCGGGCATTCCGGCGACCGGTCGCCCAGACCGACGTCGAGCCGCTGCTGTCACTGTTTCGCGAGGGACGTGACGAGGGCGGTTTCGAAACTGGCATCCAGTTCGCGCTGCGCGGGGTGTTGATCGACCCGGAGTTCCTGTTCAGGGTAGAGCGCGACCCGGCCGGTGTAGCGCCTGGCGTGGCGTTCGCGCTCAGCGACCTGGAACTGGCGTCGCGCCTGTCGTTCTTCTTGTGGAGCACCATACCGGACGACGAACTGCTGGAGGTGGCGGAAGGTGGGCGCCTCAGAGACCGAGCGACGCTGGAGGGGCAGGTGTCGCGTATGTTGGCCGACCCACGCTCCGACGCGCTCATTGAAAATTTCTTCGGGCAGTGGCTCCTGTTACGCAACATGAGCGCGGCCTCGCCCGACCCGGATGCCTTCCTCGACTTCGACGAGAACCTGCGTGCGGCGATGGCCCGCGAGACAGCACTCTTCGTCGAGAGCCAGATACGTGACGACCGCGGTGCGCTGGACCTGCTGCGCGCCGACTACACCTATCTGAACGAGCGGTTGGCCCGCCACTACGGCATTCCCCACGTATATGGGAATCACTTTCGCCGGGTGCCGGTGGATGGTGCCCGCGGGGGCTTGCTGGGGCAGGGCAGCATCCTGACCGTGACGTCTTACCCGAACCGGACGTCCCCGACAAAACGTGGGCTCTGGGTGCTCGAGAATCTCCTGGGGTCGCCGCCCCCGCCGCCCCCCCCGGACGTCCCCGGGTTGCCCGATGCGGACCATGGCGATACTGGGCGTTCGCTGTCGATGCGTGAACGGATGGAAGTGCACCGCACCAGTCCCGTCTGTGCGAGCTGTCACGTGTTGATGGACCCGCTTGGCTTTTCACTCGAGAACTTCGATGGCATCGGGGCGTGGCGAACTGATGAGGACGGCGCGCCAATCAACGCCGCGAGCACGCTGCCCGACGGTACCAGTTTCGAAGGGCCGTCCGGCCTGCGGGATCTGTTGCTCGGCCAGGAGGAACGCTTTGCCGAGACGGTCACCGAGAAGCTCTTGACGTATGCCCTCGGCCGAGGGGTGGAGTACTTCGATGGACCGGCCGTCCGTGCCATTACCGCGGGTGCCGCCACGAACGACTACCGCTGGTCGTCGCTCATCGTGGGTATCGTCGAAAGTACGCCGTTTCAGATGAGGAGATCGCGAGAGCCATGATTGTCACCAGAAAACACCTCCCGCGTCGCACGTTCCTCCGGGGCCTCGGTGTCACGCTGGCCCTCCCGATGCTGGACAGCATGGTGCCGGCGTTTGGCGGCGCACACGTGCGCGCCGCCGAGGCCGTCCGCCGTCTCGGGGTCGTCTACGTGCCGAATGGCCTGTTCATGCCGAACTGGACCCCCGAGGTCGAGGGCGGCCCCCTCGAGATCACGCAGACGCTCCAGCCGCTGGCGCGGTTCAAGGACCAGATGCTGATGGTCAGCGGGCTCTGCAGCGAAGAGGGCATCGCGCGGCCCGGCGAGGGCGCCGGCGACCATGCCCGGGCGGCCGGCGCATTCCTGACCGGCGTCCACCCGAAGAAGACCGAGGGCCACGATATCAGGGCCGGCGTCTCGATGGACCAGATCGCCGCCCGGGTGCTGGGACAGGAGACGCAACTCGCCTCGCTCGAGCTCTCGCTCGAATCGGCGGAGCGGGCCGGGTCGTGTGATCCGGGCTATAGCTGCGCCTATGCCAACACGCTGTGCTGGAGCAGTGCCACCACTCCGTTGCCGATGGCGAGTGACCCGCGCGCCGTGTTCGAACGGCTGTTCGGCACCGGCGGCACCACCGATCCGGCCGCCTGGCTGAAGGCGAGACGGCACGACCGCAGTCTGCTAGACATGGTCACGGCGAAAGTGGCTCGACTGAGCGGCGAGCTCGGCCCTCGGGATCGGGTCAAGCTGAACGAGTATCTCGAGGCGGTGCGCGATGTCGAGCGGCGAATCCAGATGGCCGAGCGGCAAACCACGCGGGAGCTCCCGTCCATGGACCAGCCGGCCGGCGTGCCCGACAACTTCGAGGAACACGCCAGGTTGATGTTCGACCTCCAGGTGCTGGCCTATCAGGCCGACCTGACCCGGGTCATTACGTTCATGATGGGGCACGAGACCAGCAACCGGGCCTATCCCGAGATCGGGGTGCCGGATGCGCACCACGCGTTGTCGCACCACGGCGGCGACAAGGTGCTGATCGAGCGGCTCAAGAAGGTGGACAGCCACCTGACGGCGATGTTCGCGCACTATGTCGATCGGTTGGCGTCCACGCCTGACGGTAACGGCACGTTGCTCGATTCCGTGATGATTCTCTATGGCAGCGGCATGAGCGATGGCAATCGGCACGACCACCACGATCTGCCGGCCCTGCTCGTCGGTGGCGGGAGCGGCCAGCTCGCCGGCGGGCGCCACATGCGGGTGGCCAAAGACACACCCAACACGAACCTGTTTCTCGCCATGCTCGACAAGCTCGGGGTTCCGATCGAGACCATGGGCGACAGCAATGGTCGGCTCGAGACGTTGTCGGTCTGACAACCCAATGGAACTCGACGTGAGCGCGCCTGACCCAGTCGAGACGACGTCCAGCGTCGCTCGACTGGCGGCCGCCGCCCGGACGACGAGGACCGGCCTTGCTTGTGCCGCAGGGGCGGTCACGCCCGCCGGCATGACCGCCGCCGCCACCCTGCTCCTGGCCGTGACCCTCGGTGCGGCGCCGGTTCCGGCGGCGGAGGATCACCCGTTGGTGGACGCCGTGGAACGACAGGACGGTCGCACGGTGCGTGCCCTGTTGTCGCAGTCGGTTGACGTGAACGCGCCGCAGCCAGACGGCGCCACGGCGCTGCACTGGGTCGTCCACTGGAACGATCTCGAGACGGCGGCGCTGTTGATCGACGCAGGGGCCGACGTCAATGCTGAGAACGATCTGGGAACCACGCCGTTGTCGCTGGCGGCGCTCAATGCCAGTGCCGAGATGGGTGCCGCGCTGCTGGGGGCCGGGGCCGATGCGAACGCGTCCAAGCCCAGTGGCGAGACCGTGCTGATGACCGCGGCCAGGACCGGCAACGCCGATCTTGTCCGCGCCTTGCTCGCCGCCGGCGCCGACCTCCAGCCGACGGGACACTTTCTGCGACAGACACCGTTGATGTGGGCCGCCTCGGAGGGACATGCCCGCATCGCGCACCTGCTGCTGGAGGCCGGCGCGCCGGTCGACGTGCGGTCGCAACATGGCACCACCGCCTTGCTGCTGGCGGCGCGCAGCGGCGACGTCGAGACCGCCAGGGCGTTGCTGGACGCCGGCGCGGACGTGAATGCGGCCGAGCCGATGCTGCCGTTCAATGCCCGTATCGACGTCGAAGAGGCGCAGACGTCCGGTCGCAGCCCGTTGCTTATCGCCGCCGCCAGTCAGGTGGCCACCAGTGGCTGGGAGTATGGACTCGAGGTGAAACCGAGCACGCACGAGGCGCTCGCGATGTTTCTGCTGGCGCGGGGTGCCGACCCGAACGTGCCGGACAGTATCGGGAGAACCGCGCTGCATGCGGCGGTCGAGACGGGCAAGGTCGCACTCGTCACGGCGATGCTGACGGCTGGCGCCGACCCCAACGCCCGGCTGATCGAGGCGCCGTTCGTGTTCAAGGGCGACTTTGTGTCGTACGAGCGCTTTGTCGGCGCCACCCCGCTATGGCTGGCGGCGGCGGCCCGGGTCCCTCAGGTCGAGATCCTGCGAGCGCTTGTCGACGCCGGCGGGGACCCGGAGTTGACCGCCGACGACGGCACCACGCCACTGATGGCGGCGGTCGGCATGGTGCAGAACGAAGCCCGTCAGGCCGACGAGATCGAGGCGTTGGTGCTGGTGAGGTTGCTCGTCGAGCGAGACATCAACCTCAACGCCGTCGACAAACGCGGTCGCACCGCCGTGCACGGGGCGGCGCGGCTGGCGCGGAATGCCCTGATTACACTGCTGGCGGAGAACGGCGCGAGCGTGGACATCGGCGACGCCCGCGGCCAGACGCCGCTCGATGTCGGCACCGTCTCCCGGCCCCTCCACCCTGACACGGCTGCGTTGCTGCGCCGCCTGGGTGGCCCCAACGCTGGCGAGACCCCGGCTCGCCGCTAGGTTTGCCGACGAGGCGCCCGTCTGGCGGCGTTGCTGCGTCGGTCACAGCCCACCTTGGCTGCTCCCTCCTTGCGCCTGGCCAGACAGACGCCTCGTCAGAAAACCCCCTCGGACCTTTCCTTGCCGGTCGCGTCACTCGGCGAGCGCGAACACGAACAGGTTGTTGCCGGTGCTCGGCGTCAACTCTGGCGTCATTCGCAAGTTGATGCCGGCCCCGGTGCCGGTGGCCACGGCGACATATTGGCGACCGTTGACCGCGAACGAGACGGGGTAGCCAGCCACGGGTGACCCGAGGTTGATCTCCCACAGGATGTCACCGGTCTCCTGGTCGAAGGCCCGGAATCGTCCGTTGGCGTCGCCACCAAACAGGAGGCCACCGCCGGTGGCCACCAATGACATGGTCGCCGCGCGTTGTTCGTAGAGCCAAGTCGTCGTGCCGGTTTCTACCGATATGGCGTGCACGGTGCCCAGTTCTTCGGTGCCCGGCGCCAGCTGGTGTCGAGCCGCCAGGGCGTAGATCGCCAGCGGGCGTTGTCCACCCGCCGTCAGCGCTAGCTCCCGATCGCCCCGGACGTTCTGGGTCGAGAGCATCCGGGCGCAGGTATTGCGAAGGGGAAAATACATCGTATTCGTGAGTGGGCTGTAGGCGCCGGCTTCCCAGTCCTTGCCGCCGGCCCAGGTCGGGCAGGCGAGCACTTCCTGACCCAGCTCGGTGAACACCACCTCCGCGTTCTCTGTCACCGTGCCCGTCGCGCCGTCGATGTTCGTGATGACGTTCTGTGGCACGGTCGGAGTGGCCCAGAGAAACTCGCCCGTCTCGCGGTCCAGGGTATAGACAATGC
This sequence comes from Vicinamibacteria bacterium, assembly GCA_963577695.1. Classification (GTDB taxonomy): domain Bacteria; phylum Acidobacteriota; class Vicinamibacteria; order Vicinamibacterales; family UBA8438; genus UBA8438. Next base: position 24,213 of record CAUZAY010000017.1, read on the forward strand.
CAGTCTTGCCCGGAATCCCGGTCACGACCTTGCGGACTTCACCCGCGCGCAGGTTCGGGTTGATCCAACTCACAGCGCTGGCATCCGGGGCGACCGCGGTGTCCACCAGCATCCGCTCGAACGGGTGATCCAGGTCCCAATGGTCGTTTAGGTGCTGGTAGTACCACTTGATGTCACCGGTGTCGACATCCAGGGCCAACGTCGAGTTGTGATACAGGTGCGTGTTCTCGATCCCGCCGAGCAAGAACTTAGGGGCTGGTGAGGTGACGGACGTGCCCTGATAGATCAGACGGAGCTCAGGGTCGTAGCTGGGTGGCATCCAGGTGCCGACGTGTATCCGTTGCTCGAACGGGACCCCGCCCCAGGTCTCGTCGCCCGGTTCTCCGGGGGCGGGCACGGTGCGTCGTCGCCACACTTCTTCGCCAGTGCGGGCGTCGTGAGCCACGATGACACACGACTCGGGTCCCCCCGCGGGCCGGCAGCTTCTGCCGGAGATCATCTTCCCGTCGGCGATGATCGGGCCGGAGCTGTGGCCGGCGGGAGTGACCCTGTAGTCGAAAATCTGGGTCTCCCACGCCACCTCGCCGGTGGTGGCGTCGAGCGCGAACGCATAGTTGTCGTCGCTGGTATTGACAATGAAACGGTCATAGATGGCGATGTTCCGGTTGTTCCGAGCGTTACCTCCCACGTAGTCGTACACGTCGTCCGGCAGGTCACGGAGATACTCCCACTTCAGGTCTCCCGTCACCGCGTCGATCGCCTGGATGGCATCGCTCGAGTTCGGCATGTACAACACGCCGTCGTAGGCCAGCGGCGTGCCCTCCATGCTGCCGGTGCGCAGCGCCCGCGTCCACGCCATGCGCAGTGTGCCCACATTCGCCCGCGTGATCTGGTCCAGCGGGCTATACCCCCACCCATCCAGCGTTCTGCGCCACATCAGCCAGTCGTTGGGCGACGGGTCCGCCAACATGGCGTCCGTCACGGGCCTGAAATCGTCGGTCGACTGGGCGTGAACCGTCAGCGGGTCGGCCTGGAGGAGGCCGAGACACAGAGCCACGCTCGGCAGCGACGCAAGGCGGTATACACGCATCTCAGGACCTCATGGGGGGAGACGGAGACCGTATTTCGCGGCCCCAGACCGCCACGGTCAGGTGTCAGCTGATCATCTGGGCAGCATCGGTGTCCACTCGTTTGCGCGACTCTCGGCTTCCGCGATTTGGCGCGCGTTCAGCCGCTGGGCGACCCCTTCTCGATCGATCAGTAGAAATTCGCGGTCCTCGCCGCCGGCGTATCGCGTGGCCAGGTCCAACCACATGTAGCCCGACACATCGTCCTGAGCCACACCACGGCCGGCCACATACATCCCTCCAACCTC